>JAUWQU010000024.1 GCA_030610965.1 Phycisphaerae bacterium | reverse complement strand
CCCGGCAGGCGGGGAACCCGCCGGGCGGGGGGCGGATCATTGTTTGGGGGGGCGTTCATCCGCAAGCCATGGCCGCCACGTTACGGCATAGAAAAGGCATGCATCGCCGAAAAGAAAGCCTGTGCGGTATGAACTGTCCGTGTCGATCTTGCCGCCCAGCGTGTACGCCTCGGCCGACTTAGGGTTCATGGCGATTAGGCGCTTGAGCAACTCCCTGCCGCGCGCGGCCTGGCGGATTAGCAGGTCGCGGCGCACTGCGTCTTCGGCGGCTTTGGCCGCGGCGATGCCGAAGGCGGTCGCGGCCGAGCCGATGCCCATGACGACGGGGCCGGAGTCGATATCCTGCTTGGCCGCCTTTCCGCCGGGCCATTCGGCGAACCCCACCATCACCCGGCGGTCCAGCCAGAACGAGCGGACGTAGTTTCTGTAGAGCTGCCTGGCGGCCGTGGCGTCCAAGTCCGCCATGAGGGCCACTCGCCATGACAGTTCGCAGCCCCGCGGCGAAGCGAGACCCTTGCCCGTTTGCGGGTCGGCCTGGCTGAACGGCACGCCGGTGCCCGGCTGGGTTGCTCGCTGAGCCAGCCAAGCCAGATGCCTGGCGATGACGGCATCGCTCCTGGCGTTGCCTGCGAGACGATCATACACCCGCAGCGAGAGAAGGCAGGGGATCGTGTCGAATGTCCACGTCAGGTGCGGGTACGATGCCAGCGGCCTGCCGTCGCCGCCTGCCAGGGCCGCGTGGAGGGCGTCGGAGATGGCTTTGTGTTCGTTGGCCAGGAGCTTGCCGCCAAGCAAGCGGTAGCCGCCCAGAGCGAGGTTGTACTGGCCGAGATACACAGCCTGCTTCTGGTAGTCGGAGATTCCCGCCAGGGCTCGCGCGTCGGTCTTGACGCGCTTGAGGACACCCGGGCGGGCCAGGGCGAGCAGTTGCTCGACGCGCCGGATCGACTCGGCCTGCCGACTGGGGTCCGAAAGGCCCACCTGCACATACGCACATGCGGGCATGGTGTACGTCATCAGGTCGCCCTCGGGGAAGCCGAGGCACTCCCGCTGGACTCGTCGGGCAAAGGCATTGGGGTCTTGCAGGAGAGTATTGAACTGGCGCAGCAGCGCGTCACGGAGGGCTGCTTCGGCGTTGGGGTTCGGCGCGATGGTCGCGGGCGTCGCCCCCAGCCCGGCCGACGGGCCCCAGGCCGCAGCAAGCATGATTGTGATGATGAACGTTCGCATCCGGTTTCCTCGCGGGGGGGAATCTGCCCATGAAGCTGCACGCGATTATACCGCGATATCAGTCGCGCTGTCTGATATTTCGAAGCCGCAAGCAGGGCGAGAAGTGCAGGTCTGTGGCCCTGTGGTTGGGACGAACGCCCGTGAACGGGCCTGAGGAGGTCGCCGCTTCCGGGTTGTCGGGTTCGCCTGTTTTTGTAACCCGCCTTCGGTAGGTGAAGGCCCTGCCGCCGGGTAAGCACGCCGAGGCGTGCTGAGAAGAAGAGGAGGAGGAGACAGGGCCACCCAGGCCTGAAGGCTGGCCTAAACCCGCCTTCAGCGGTCGAAGGCCCGTGAACGGGCCTGATGTGGGCGCGGGTCTTTGGGGGCGTCGGATCCCCGGCCATGCAAGGCCGGGGCTTTGGCTGGCGCCGACAGGGGCGTTGGATCGTTGTCGAAGGGCTCACGACTGGACGCGGGCAGCGTTCCACATTCACTCTTGGACCGACTAC
Source organism: Phycisphaerae bacterium (assembly GCA_030610965.1). Lineage (GTDB taxonomy): Bacteria > Planctomycetota > Phycisphaerae > SM23-33 > SM23-33 > JAUWQU01. The sequence goes on along the minus strand of JAUWQU010000024.1, from coordinate 11,314 downwards.
CGGCTCACGACTGGACGCGGACTACCATTCGCGTTCACTCTTGGACCGGCTCCCGGCTCCCGGCTACCGGCTACCAAGGACTACTTGAATCCTTCCACGTGGCCTACGGTGTATTTTTCGACGGCTTTGGCGAGGTCGACGTTGTTGATGTTGGCGAGGGTACACATCCAGGCGAGGACGTCGGCGAATTCTTCTTCCTTGTTGTCCTGGTCGGTTCCGGCCAGGGCGGTGGCCAGTTCGCCGACTTCCTCGATGAACCACATGAAGGTGCCCGGCGTGCCTCGCTCGCTGTCGCGGGCGTAGTACTTGTCGCGGATGAACTGCTGGAACTCGCGGAGGGTCATGTCGTGGGTCAAGAAGGCTTCTCCAGTTCTTCTATTGCGTCGTCGATGCGTTCGAGGACTTGTTCGGCGCGGCCTTGGGGGTCGAGGGTCATGGATTTTTCGGCGGCTTGCCTGGCGTGGCGGAGCATGCCGGGGTCTTTGGCGGCCTGGCCGGCGAGGTAGCGCATCATGGCGGTCTTGGCCCAGGCGTCGGCGGAGTCTGGTTCCAGGAGCGTCACCTTCTCGATGGCGGCGACTGCCTTGCCATAGTCGCCGTTGGTTCGATAGATCGCGGCCATCGCCTCGTAGGCGTTTGGCTGGTACGGGTTGATGTGGGTGATTTCCTCGAAGTACGTCAGCGCCTGGTCGTACTGCTTGAGGGCGCGGTAGGTTTCCGCAATCTGCCGAGCGTACTTGGGGTCTGTCATCGTGTGTCGGTGGAGGTGGATGAGGTTGGGCAGGGCCTTTTCCGGCTGGCCTAGCTGGTTATAGATGGTGGCGAGTTGCTCGTAGCTGTAGCTGTCGAGCGGCTGGCGCTGCTGGAGAAGCTCCAGCGCGGTGATAGCGTTGGCCCAGTCCTTTTTGGCTATATAGCATTGCGAGAGCACTTTTGGCGCGAAGCTGGTGGTGTTGTCGAGTTTTTCGAGCCTGTTTGCGGCCTCGATGGCGTCGTCGTATTTCTTCTGGCTTGCCAGGACGATAGCGAGCACGCCTTGAGCCCGACTGTTGTCGGGGTCGAGCTTAAGCGCCTTTTTCGCGGCCTGCTCGGCGCCGCGGCGGTCTCGGCGGTAGTATTTGGCCACAGCGAGCGTGGCCTGTGCGGCGGCGTCGGCGGGTTTTTCCTTGGCGGCCTTGACTGCCTTTGCGTAGTTCGGCGGCGGCTCGGGGTTGAAGCCCCACCTCTTGACCGTTTCATGCGCCCACTTGTCGAAGGCCTTGTCGAAGTCCTTCTCCGGAATCTCGACGATCCGCTCGAAGACCTCGGTCTGGCTGAGCCCGTCGCGGAATCCCTTGAGCATCTCGATGATCTTGTCGTAGCCCTTGGCCTCGATGATGTACTCCATAACCCACTCGCTCTGGGCGTACGCGAGCGACCTGTCCCCGGTCTTCTTCGGGCGGATGAAGCCCCAGTCCAACTCCTTTATCGGAAACAGCTTGCCGGTCCGCGTGGCCTGGACAAGCATCCGCACGAACTTGTAGTTCCGCTTGTCGGGCTGCTGGAAGACGGCGCAGGCCTCGGTGAACCAGTGCGGGATGCGGTTGTTGGTGGCCGAGAGGGTAACCGTGTGCGTGTATTCGTGCCGCAGCACGGTCGCCCAGTTGTGCGTGCCGAACTGGCTGCGCTCGCTATTCGGGGCGACCAGGGCGATCACGCGCCCGGTCGATGCGCCGACCGTGCCGATCCAGCCGCGCCCGGTGATCCGCACGGAGAAGTCCGCGTGGGTCGGGAAGAACTCGACGATGGTCTTCTCGCCCGGCTCGTGTGCGTAGTCGCCGGTGATTTCGCTGTAGATTGTCTCCATGTACTCGGCCACCTGGTCGGCCAGGATGGCGTCGAGCTTGCCGTCGACCTTCACGATGAAGTGGTCCGTCTCGCGGACCATGTAGTCCTTCATCTTGTTCAGGAGGTTCATGAAGTTTACGACGTCGGCGCGGAAGTCGTCGATTTCGTGTGCCTTCTTGAGCGTCTCGAGCGCCTTTGCCTCGTCGCCGGTCTGGAGGTACATCCGGCCGAGGCCGGTAATCGGTTCGGCCTGCTCGGGCGCAAGTTCGATGGCCTGGCGGTAGTACGTTTCGGCCAGCTCGAACTGCCTCCCTGCCGAGAGCCATTCGGCGGTCGCCAGCGGCAGCCCGTAGTAGCCGGCGTTGATCTTGTGGGCGCGGTCGATAAAGGGCTGGGCCTTCTCGTTATCGTCCAGCCTCACGTGTACGGCTGCCATCAGGCTAAGCGCGTCGAGGTGGTTCGGATTGACCTTCAGCACCTTCTCGACGATTGGCGGAACCTGCTCGAACTTCCGCCACTGCATCAGGCACGCGGCCTTGAGAAGCAGCGCGTCGGCATGGCTCGGATGTATCGCCAGGGCTTTGTCGGCCAGGGCGATGCACTTCTCGAACTGCCATCGCGAAAGCTCGATGGCGCCGAGGCCGGCGTAGGCGTCGGGGAGGTGCGGGTTCCGCTTGAGGGCCAGGGCGAACTCCTTCCCGGCCGAGCTCGGGCGGTGCTTGCTCAGCAGGAACACCCCGGCCGTCACGTTGGCCGGCCAGTATGTCTTGTCCGCCTTGAGGTACGCCTCCTGGAGGTAGTTGTGCAGGATGTTCGACGCCTGCTCGCTCGCCCGTTGGCCGGAAAGGACGCCGTAGCGGTCCATGATCCGCCCCAGCGCGACCAGGCTGCGGGCGTCCTTGCGGTACGTGTCGGCCTCGACCGTGTGGGACATTGTCTTGTAGACTGCCGTCGCCTTGGCCTTGTGGCCGAGAGTCTCCAGCACCATTCCGTGAACGAATATCGCCGGTGCCCAGGCGGGCTCCAACTCGGTTGCGGCCGCGGCGCGCTTGAGGGCCTCGTCGTACTTGCCGATCGCATGCAGCACCTCGGCCATCGCGACGTGCCAGCCGGCGCGTTTGGCGGCCTCGTCCTTGACCTTGTCGAGCGCTTCGATGGCGTGTTGGTACTTGCCGGTCATCGACAGCGCCTGGGCCAGGCCGATGGCGGCCGAGACGCGGGCCTCGCGGTTGTCCAGCAGCTTGCGGTAGGCGTTGCCGGCCGGGCGGTACTGGCCGCGCATGTAGAGCTCGCGAGCGCTTTCGATCGTTCCGGCCGGGGCCTGGGTGGCCTGGCGGACGGCGGCCGGGGCGGTGGTGGTCTTGCCCGACGGCTTGAGGCGCTTGATGATCGACTCTATGCCGCGTGATATCGGGTCGAGCACGACCGTCTTGCCGCCGGACCCGTCGGCAGGTTCGGTTTTCCGGGTGGTCGGCAGTTCGGCCTGCCCAGCCGAGGCAAGCCGCACCCCGGTGCCCGTCGTCACAATCGCCGCCAGCACCAGGCTTGCAGCAATGCCGCGAAGGCCCGTGCAAGCTCCTGGCCCGAAATCAATGGCCATTATGGTTCTCCTATGCCCGCACCCCTCGCGGCCGGGCCGATCAACCCATTATACTCCAAAAGCCTCTTCCCACGGTACTTGAACCCGCCATTTGAGCGGTCGGCCCGCGCGGTTTCTCGGGCGCATCACCCACGGGTATGACGTTCAATTGGCCGGGCGGGTTCTGCGGAAGTGCAGGTAGTTATGGGCTCAGAGCAAAAAAGCCCGGCCCCGCTTTTCGGCGGGGCCAGCCGGTGTTTCAGCAGCCTGCAACGTCTCGCGGGCTCTCAGGCTTCCTTGATCGCCTCGACAGGGCAGACATCGACGCAGGCGCCGCAGTCGATGCAGACGTCCGGGTCGATCTCATACTTGCCGTCGCCTTCTTTGATGGCCTTGGCGGGGCAGGCTTCGCTGCAGCTTCCACACGACGTGCAATCTTCAGTGATCTTGTAAGGCATCTATCAAACTCCTGTTTCATGCCCGGCAGCAGCGCCGCACCACTTGGCAGGCGGCCCCGGTCATAATCATCGCAACCCGCATTCTAAAGAACCCCATGGGTGCGATTCAAGGCGGATTGTCGCTGGGCGGGTGCGTTTTTTTTGCCGGGCCCGCTTCCAGTGAAACGGCGGGGCGTTGTCGCCCGGCCCCGGCGCGATCGGATAAATGCTTATCTGCCCGCGACAAACGGCGGGGATTTGCTTGTCCGGCGGGCTGCGGGGGCCTACACTTTGATCGATCATCTCAGCCCAGCCGGACGTCGCGAATGAACGCCGTAGCAACACCTGACGCCACCCGGCGAGCCGATGTGCCAGTGGAGTAGGAGCGGAGAAAGGTAGAGAACGATGGCGCGGAAGATCGAGAACGTGACGAGGACCATCGGCAACACGCCGCTGGTGGAAATCTGCAAGCTCATCCGGTCTGAGGCTACGGTGCTGGCCAAGCTGGAGTACTTCAATCCGATGTCGTCGGTCAAGGACCGCATCGCGTTTTCGATGATCGAGGCCGGCGAGCGCGATGGATTGATCAAGCCCGGCACGACCGTCGTCGAGCCGACCAGCGGCAATACGGGAATCGGGCTGGCGTTCATCTGCGCCGCACGCGGATACCGATGCGTGCTTACCATGCCGGAGTCGATGAGCATGGAACGGGGCAAGATCCTCCTGGCCATGGGCGCCGAACTCGTGCTGACTCCCGCGGCCGAGGGAATGACAGGCGCCATCTCGCGGGCCGAGGAGCTCGTTCGAAACGTCAAGGGCAGCTTCATGCCCCAGCAGTTCGAAAACCCCGCCAACCCGGAGATTCATCGCCAGACGACGGCGGAGGAAATCTGGCGCGACACCGAAGGCAAGGTGGACATCCTCGTCGCCGGCGTTGGCACCGGCGGGACGATCACCGGCTGCGGCGAGGCGCTCAAGGCCAAGAAACCATCGGTGCAGGTGGTGGCCGTCGAGCCGGCTGAGAGCCCGGTGATCAGCCAGTCGCTTGCGGGCAAGCCGCTCGAGCCGGGCCCGCACATGATCCAGGGCATCGGCGCGGGTTTCCTGCCGAAGGTGCTCAACGTCGACATTCTTGACGAGGCGCTGGCCATCGGCCAGGACGACGCGATGGACATGGCCCGTCGCGCCGCGTCCGAGGAGGGCCTGTTCGTGGGCATATCCTCCGGCGCGGCCCTGGCGGCGGCGCGGATTCTGGCTGACCGCGCCGACAACGCCGGCAAGGCCATCGTCGCGATCATCCCGAGTTTCGGCGAGCGGTACCTCAGCTCCCCGCTCTACGCCCACCTCGGCGCGGATTAGCGGAGAAGAAGGTAGTAGGTAATAGGTAGTAGGGCACTAGGTCACCACGAATGTCAATGAACCTGAAGCCCAGGGATAGCAATCCCTGGGTGCTGGACCTAAGACCTTCTTCTCGGAGCAGCCATGGCGATGCAGCGTCGATTCGTAGACCTTCATACCCATAGCACGGCCTCGGACGGCACGCGGAGCCCGGCCGAGGTCGTCGCCCTGGCCGACGAGGCCGGGCTTGCGGCGCTGGCGCTGACCGACCACGACACAACGTCCGGCCTGGCCGAGGCACGCGCCGCCGCGGCCGACCGGCCCGGGCTGCGGCTGGTACCCGGCGTGGAGGTATCCGCCCGCTACACCGGCGGCACGATGCACATCCTGGGCCTGGGCATCGACGAAAACGCCCCGGCCCTGCGGAGGCTGCTGGCGAGCTTTATCGGCGCCCGAGACGACCGCAACCCCAAGATATTGGCCAAGTTGCAGGCCATTGGCATCGACGTGGACATGGACGACGTGCTTGGCGCGGCTGAGAGTTTCGACCCCGGCCGGGCGCATGTGATCGGGCGAATGCACATCGCCGAGGCGATACGTGTCAAGGGCTACGCCCAGTCCATCCAGGACGCCTTCGCCCGCTACCTGGGCAACGGCGGCGCCGCCTTCGTGGACAAGGAGCGCCTCGAGCCCCGCGAGGTCATCGAAGGCATCGTCGCCGGCGGAGGCGCAGCGGTGCTGGCCCATCCCGTGCAACTCAATCTGCGCGACGGCCAGGAGTTGGAAGACTACGTCCGCCGCCTGGCCGCCGCGGGCCTCGGCGGCATCGAGGTCTACCACCCCGATCATTCGCCCGAGCGGACCCGCCGCTACCTCGACCTCGCCCGCCGGCTTGGGTTGCTGGTAACCGGCGGATCGGACTTCCACGGCACGGCCAAGCCCGGCGTATCCCTCGGCCGTCCGAAAGTCCCCCTTGCCGCCGTAACCGGCCCGCTGGCGGAAATGGTGCTTGGGGGGCAGTCTGGTTGTTGTCTCTAAAGGAAAAGCCCCGGCTCAACCTTGAAATGCCCTGCCAGTTTCCTGATGTGCGTCTTGCTCAAACCGCGCCGGCCAGCGAGGATTGCCGCCCCCAGCGTCCTGTTGCCCAGCAGCCGACCAAGGTCCGAAGCCGTCATTTCATGCTCCGCCAGCAGCGCTTTGAGGGCATCCAGCGGGGTAATCCGCGAGTCATCGATCGGAAATCGCTCAGCTTCATAGGCTTCGACAAACGTCGAAATCGCCTCGAGGTAGTCTTCTTGATCCGCGCCCAGGTCGAAGCCTGCCAAGCGGTCGATCATTTCCGTTGCGTTGGCGAGGTCAACGTCATCGTGGACCGGCCGGGGAGGCAGCAGGGCCACAAGATCGGCGTAGACCGTAGGCAGCCGCCGGAAATCACTCTTTGTCGATGCCTTCATAGCGCGTCCTTCCACTTCTCTCGGTCATACTCCGCGTGCGTAAGGACCATCAGCGTAAAGGCCAGTTGGCGGTTGTAATGTATCGCTGTTATCAATCGGTACCTGTTGCCGGCGACGTTGAACACAACAACCGTTCGCCCGCTGCGTACCCTAACGGCGTCTGCGTGGGGCAACGTCGCCCTTACGTCTTGAAGGCAGGTCCACCGGGCCTTCTTCGCCAGCTTGTGCCAATACAGCAGGCCGCTTTGGGCTTGCGGATTCCGCTTCCGGTACGCAGCCAAGGTCGCCCGCTTGATGATCTTCATTTCATTGCCTGTCTATATTATGTATACACCCAGTATCGGCATCAGGCAAGACAAACTTCCGGTATTCCGGGGGACTATCCGTTCGAACGGAAGCCTTGGCCCGCCTCCCCCGCCCCCTTGAATACCCCAGAAAGCCCCAAAGCTCATTGACACCAAATCCTGGCGCTCGTACACTGCTTGCCCTGTTTTCCGGTTTTTCGGTGCGGATTGCAGGGGTGTGAAATCGTCGTGTGGCCCGGCTTTTGCTTATTCCCATGCACCGGCTATCCCCGCGGCGGTTTTCCGGACAGTTTTTGCGACAGGTTTTCAACAGATACAGACGGAGAGCATCGAGATGGCTAAGAAGAGCAAGTACGTGTATTTCTTCGGCGGCGGCAAGTCCGAGGGTGACGCTTCGATGAAGCAGTTGCTTGGCGGCAAGGGCGCCAACCTGGCGGAGATGTCTTCTATGGGCCTGCCGGTGCCCCCGGGCTTCACGATTACGTCGGAGACTTGCGACGCGTTCTACAAGCTCGGGCGGAAGTATCCGGCCGAGCTGGCGGGGCAGATCGACGAGAACATCAAGAAGCTCGAGAAGGCAACCGGCAAGACGTTCGGCCGGGGCGCCAATCCGCTGCTGGTCTCGGTGCGAAGCGGCGCGGCTGTCTCGATGCCCGGCATGATGGACACCGTGCTGAACCTGGGCCTCAACGACGAGACGCTGCCGGCGATGATCGCGCTTACCGGCAACGAACGGTTTGTCTGGGACGCCTACCGGCGTTTCATGCAGATGTTCGGCGACGTCGTGCTCGACATGGAGCACCATCACTTCGAGGAAGTACTCCAGTCGGTCAAGAACGCCCACGGCGTCAAGCTGGACACGGACCTGGACGTAGACGGCCTGAAGGAAGTCGTGGCCGGCTACAAGAAGGTTTACAAGAAGGACGGCAAGGCCTTCCCGCAGGACGCCCGCCAGCAGCTCCAGGCCGCGGCCGACGCGGTGTTTGGCTCGTGGAACAACTCTCGCGCCGTCAAGTACCGCGAGTTGAACGACATTCGCGGCCTGCTCGGCACGGCTGTCAACATTCAGGCGATGGTCTTCGGCAACATGGGCGACACATCCGGCACGGGCGTCGCCTTCACCCGCGACGCATCGACGGGCAGGAACATATTCTACGGCGAGTATCTGATGAACGCCCAGGGCGAGGACGTGGTCGCCGGCACCCGCACGCCCCAGCCGATCGCCACGTTGGCCAAGGTCGACAGGAAGTCCTACATGCAGCTCGTCGCGATCCGCAAGAAGCTCGAGAACCACTACCGCGACATGCAGGACATCGAGTTCACCATCGAGCAGGGCAAGCTGTACATGCTCCAGACCCGCACCGGCAAGCGAACCGCGGCCGCGGCGGTCAAGATCGCGGTGGACATGGTCAAGGAAGGGTTCATCAGCGAGAAAGAGGCCGTCCTTCGCGTCGATCCCAAGTCGCTGGATCAGCTTCTGCACCCGATGTTCGACCCCAAGAGCGAGAAGGCCGCCGACCAGATCGCCAAGGGCCTGCCCGCAAGCCCCGGCGCGGCCACCGGGACGATTGTCTTCAGCGCCGAGGACGCCGAAGTCGCGGCCGACCTCGGCCAGTCGGTCATCCTTTGCCGCATCGAGACCAGCCCCGAGGACATCGGCGGGATGAACGCCGCCAAGGGCATCCTCACCAGCCGCGGCGGCATGACCAGCCACGCCGCGGTCGTCGCCCGCGGCATGGGCAAGTGCTGCGTCGCCGGCTGCGACGGCGTGGTGATGGACTACAAGGCCAAGACCCTCACCGCCGGCGGCAAGACGCTCAAGGCAGGCGACTGGATGAGCCTCAACGGCTCGCTCGGCGCCGTCTACGCAGGCAAGGTGGACACTATCGACCCGAAGCTTTCGGGCCCGTTCGGCACGATCATGGCCCTGGCGGACAAGTACCGCACGATGGGCGTCCGGACGAACGCGGACACTCCGCACGACACGGCCGTGGCTGTCAAGTTCGGCGCCGAGGGCAGCGGCCTGTGCCGGACAGAGCACATGTTCTTCGAGGGCGCCCGCATCGTCTCCATGCGTAAGATGATCCTCGCCGAGAACGCCGAGGGCAGGCTCAAGGCCCTTGACGAGCTGCTGCCGCTGCAGCGGAAGGACTTCATCGGGATCTTCAAGGCCCTAAAGGGCTGGCCCGCCACCGTCCGCTTCCTGGACCCGCCTCTGCACGAGTTCGTCCCCCACGAGGAGGCCGGGCAGAAGGAGATGGCCAAGGCCATGGGCACAACGCCCAAGCGGATCGCCGAACTGGTCAACTCGCTGCACGAGTTCAACCCGATGCTCGGCCATCGCGGATGTCGGCTTGGCATCTACTACCCGGAAATCACCGCGATGCAGGCTCGGGCCGTAATCGAGGCCGCCTACGCCGTCAAGGGCTCCAAGACCGAGATCATGATCCCGCTGGTCGGCAACGTGAAGGAGTTCACCCACCAAAAGCAGATCGTGCTGGACGTCATCGAGCAGGTCAAGGCCGAGAAGAAGGGCAAGAAGGCCCCCGAGATCAAGATCGGCACGATGATCGAGGTGCCCCGCGGTGCCATTACCGCCGACGAGATCGCCGCCGAGGCCGAGTTCTTCTCGTTCGGCACCAACGACCTGACGCAGATGGGCTGCGGCTTCAGCCGGGATGACGCGGCCAGGTTCCTCAAGCAGTACGTCGAACTCGGGATCTACGAGTACGATCCGTTCCAGGTCCTCGACCGCTCCGGCGTGGGCAAGCTCATCGAGATCGCCGTCGAAAAAGGCCGGAAGGTGCGCAAAGACCTCAAGCTCGGCATCTGCGGCGAGCACGGCGGCGACCCCAGCAGCATCGAGTTCTGCTACATTACCGGGCTCGACTACGTATCCTGCTCGCCCTACCGCGTGCCGGTAGCCCGCCTCGCCGCCGCCCATGCCGCCATCAAGCACGCAAAGGCCCCGGCGAAAAAGACGAAGAAGGTGAAAAAGGCGAAGAAGTAAGCCGACGGCGGCGAGCGGCCAAACAGTACCAGTTCCAGCGGCCGGGCCAACCCCAACGGGTAAGCCCGGCCGCTTTATAAATAGGGGAGCTAACCATTTTTCATCGCCCAAGCTGCTTCGGCGAAGCAGTTAAACAGTTAAATGGTTAGCGTCCCTATTTACTGGCGACGGCGGCGAGGGCTTCGGTGGCGCGGCGGATGTGGGCTTCGGTGGTGAAGGCGCCGAAGCTTAGCCGGCACGTCCCGGCGGGGGGGGTGCCGAGGGTCTTGTGGGCCAGCGGCGCGCAGTGAACGCCCGGCCTGGTCAGCAGGCCGAAGTCCGCCTCGAGCGCCTCGGCCAGGGCTACGGGGTCCTCGAAGCCGTCGACGCGGACGCTGAACACGCCGGCCCGGTGGGCGACGTCGCGCGGGCCGTGGACTCTCAAGTGCTCGACGCCGTCGGTAAGCCCCATGAACAGCCGACACAGTTTTTCATCGTGGAATCGCAGGCTCTCTACGCCGCGTCTGAGCACCCACTCGACCCCCGCGGCGAGCCCGGCCAGGCCGATGGCGTTGTGCGAGCCGATCTCGTACTTGTCCGGCATGGTCGAGGGCTGGACGGGCTGCTCGCTGATGGTGCCGGTGCCGCCCTCCTTCATCGTCGCCAGCTTCTGCTCCATTCCAGGGCGGATGTACAGCACGCCGGTGCCCAGCGGGCCCAGCAGGCCCTTGGGGCCGGGAAACGCCACGAAGTCCGCCCCGAGCGCCTGGACGTCTATCGGAACGTGGCCGGCCGACTGGGCGGCGTCGATCAGGCACGGCACGCCGGCCTTTCTCGCCACGGCCGCCACGGCCTCGATCGGCTGAATCGTGCCCGTCACGTTGGAAACGTGAACGCATGAGATCAGCCTGGTCGTCGGACGGATCGCCCGGGCGATGTCGTCGGGGCTCACCAATCCCGTAGCCGGATCGCAGGCGACGAACTCGGGCGCCAGGTGCGTCTGCTCGGCCAGGGCGTTGTAGGGCCGCAGGACCGAGTTGTGCTCCATCGCCGTTGCTATGGCGTGCGTGCCTGCCGGCGCGGTGTTCAGCAGGCCGCGAATGGCGATCGCCAGGGCCTCCGAGCAGTTGAGCGTAAAGACGATTCGCTCGGGCGACTCGGCGTTTATAAGCTCAGCCACCCGCTGCCGGCAGTTCCAGATGATCTGCTCGCAGGCCTTGGCCTCGGCGTACGCTCCGCGCCCGGCCGAGGCGCCGCAGGAGGCGGCGAAGTCCACCATAGCTTCCGTCACGGCCGCGGGCTTGGGAAAGCTCGTGGCCGAGTTGTCCATGTACAACCGTTCCATCATGCTCCCATGTTAGTGGATGCCGCCCGGCGGTTCAACG
>JAUWQU010000207.1 GCA_030610965.1 Phycisphaerae bacterium | reverse complement strand
AGCGTTGCGACCCGTTTATCTGTGCTGATTCTTGCGTCCATACCATGCGCATACCACGCGCAAGGGGCTCGCGCAAGTCGGAATTATCGGAATTATTCACATTCTTTTCGGCGGATATGTTGCAAACGGGTGAAGTGTTACAGAAGTTCAATCCCGCGTCAAGCGGGCCGACGCATATCTGGAGGAGAATAAGCTCGATGCGGCCATCGAGCGGTATACCTCGGCCCTGAAGATCAAAACAGATGCATCGGCGTATTTCGGTCGAGCTATTGCTTACGAAAGAAAGAAGGAATATGATCTGGCTCTTCAGGACTACGACAAGACAATTGAGCTAGAGCCTGCTAATCCTGGGGGTTACGTCAACCGCGCCAACATCTACCTTGACCAAGAGCAATTCGATAAGGCCCTGGCGGATTTCACAGTCGCAGTTAAACTGATGCCCCAGGACATCAAGTCGCAATACGGGTTGGCATGTGCATACAGAGAAATCGGCGATGACGAGAAGGCTATCGAAGCTTTCAGCAAGGTCATCGAACTGGGCCCTGGACCGTACGGGCTCATTCAGGGGAAGGCGATTGAGGAACGAGGGCACCTCTACGCGGGTAAGGGATTGCGGGGTAAGGCGATACAAGACTATACCCGTCTCATCGAGCGTTTTCCCGAGTATCCCGGAGCGTATGTCTTTCGGGCATTGTCCTATAGGGCAATGGGCAACTGCGACAGCGCCGTCCTTGACTTGACAAAGGCTATCTCTTTGTCTCCAAGTAATGAACTCCTCTTTAGAGAGCGAGCCAGAGTCTATTATTTGCTCGGGCAGTACGAGAAGAGTCTAGCGGACCTGGAGACCTACGAGAAACTCGGTGGCAAGGTAGATCCAAAGACCATGGCTGCTGTCCGAGCAGCCGCCGCAAAGAAGCGGTAGTTCCCCCAGTGGAAATGCTGCCAGCGGCCAGGGATGGGGGCAGGGCCAGCAGGAAGCTCTTATTGCGCTGCAGGAACTGCTACCAGCCCTCGCCGGGTACACGCCCGGCGAGGGCCTTCGGTCCCCTTCCTTTAGCTATGCGCCGTTATGCGGGCCGGGATGCTGGGACCTCACCCAGGGATCTGCGCCGCAACACCTCGTAGAGTACGATTCCGCCGTCGCCCGACGAGTTCTGCTTGTTCGTGGACCAACGACAGGCCGTGGGAACCGCCAGGGCTTTTGCGTAGGTGGTTTCCGGGTCTCGACGTACTTGGAGCCCGTTTTGTTGTACCGATTCAACCTGAGCCAACCTCGCAGCTTCTCGACCGCCTGCAGCACGCCCCGCGTAAGCCACCAACCCGGCTGATCAATCTATGAACGTTTCCTCGCCTTCATCTTCGTCCTCGTCCTGGTCATCCCGCTCGCCAAAGGGGTATGGCGGCGGGAACATGGACCTGCGATTGACGGTCACCGGTTCGACCCGGGGCGTCGCGGGCTCGAAGCTGACGCTCGGGGTCGCCGCGGCCGGGACACTGGGACTGACCAGTGTCGAGTTGGCCACCGGCGTCGGATCGGGGCCCATGCTCGCGATCGCCGCGGCCCAGGCCTTCTCGTCATACTCCAGAGATTGCTCTCCAGAAGTCTCACTTGAGTGGTCCGCGGCCTGGGACTCGGTCTTGGGTTCTATTGGAGCCGTCACGGCGGTGTCGTCTTTGGCTTCTCCCGCGGGTTCGACGTACGGAATATACGCCTTGTCCGGATCCATCTCGGGATTGGGCATGTACCTTATGCCCTGCGCCACGTGCTTTGTGCCCTGAGGCCTGGTCTTCTCCTGGCCTCGCTGGCTGTCGTCGACGAACTTCAGGATCAGACCTTCCCGGAGCCTGTCGGCCACGTTCTCGCCGAGGAGTTCACCGAGCTCGGTAACCGTCTTGTTCGTAGTGATGACCGTCATGAGGCCCGCATCGTACCGAGCCCGCAAAAGCCTGTGCAGGGCGTCATACTCTATCTTCTGGAGTTCTTTAGAGCAGTTCACGGTCATTCGTAGCGATATCCACAGTAAGCGAACCAACCTTGGGCATCAGACGAGCAGACCGACCGCAAGGCCGCAGCAATGGCCTTGAGCAGGGCATCCTCTGTCCTAGCCTTGGCTGAGCGAAGGAACTGCTTCACCTTCGACCACATCTTTTCAATGGGATTCAGATCGGGACTGTACGGCGGGAGGAACCAAACCTCTGCTCCGGCCGCCTCGATGGCAGCGACAATTCCCGGGGTCTTGTGAGGGGCCAGATTATCCAGCACGACAATGTCGCCATCGCGAAGACTTGGGATCAGCACGTGCCGGACATAAGCCTCAAACACTTCTCGATCCGTCGCTCCCTCGACCACCATGGCGGCTGTCGATCCATCCAATCTCAGGGACGAGAGCATCGTCGTGGTGCACCAATGTCCCCCGGGAGCGCTATCGATTACCCGCGCCCCGCCCATGGCCCGTCCATATAGCCGGGTCATGTTGGTCTTGGCCCCACTTTCATCCAAGAAGACCAGGCGATGCGGATCCACATGGGCAAAGCGTTCCCGCCAAGCTTGACGCTGGGCTTTCACATCGGGGCGTTCTTGTTCGCTGGCATGCAGCGACTTTTTTTTTCCGGCTGCAGCCCAACTTCTCCAGCGCCCGATGAACCGCCATGATGCTGGCGTCGACACCAGATCGATCCAAAAGCTCTTGCAGAGTTACATCGTGCTGTTGGTCAACAAAGGCCTTGAGCTGGTCGAGCTTCCGGCCTCGGAACTTGGCGGGCTTGCAGCCCCCGCGAGCCCTGGCAGAGAAGTCTCCATTGTCACGTCGACGCTGCAACAGCCGACGTATCCATGCCGTGCTGACGTTGAAAAGCTCGGCTATTTCCTTCCGTGTGCCGCGCTTCTCATCACATGCCCGCACGACCCGTTCCCTCAGGTCCATCGAGTAGGTTTTCATGCCTACTCTATCGGCTAGTGCTACGAATTATCGTGAACTGCTCTAGACATCGCACACGGGCCTGGCTCCAGAAGATTCATCCCATCCGGCATGGTTCACTCTCCGGCGGCAGCGGTGCATGTCTGAGGAATGGAACAACGATTCACAGTGACATTATTACCGGGATGGCTGGGTGCCAGTCGCAGCCGGCCTTGATGCCTTCTTCAACTCCTGCCGGGCGCGGTCCACCGTCCATCGGCACGAGTGCCTATCCGGAGAATCGCTCAGGATTCGGGGGAACGTCTGGGCCGCTGTCTCAGCGGCCTGAATCGCCTCGGTCCATCGGCGCGACTTCGCTATCGCCTCGATCATGCATGCCCATGATCGCTCCCTGGCCGCCGGCTCTATCCATTGGCAGGTCGCCAGCTCTTGGTACAGGTCGATGGCGCCTTGTCGCATCTTGGCGTCGCGTTCCAGCAGCATGGCCTTGTGCAGTTGGACTATCGTCCATTTGGCTTGCACTTCCGATGGGGAAGATGAATCGACCTGGCCCAGGTCGGACTGTTGCTTGTTCACAAGTTCCATGGCTTTGGCCGCCTGGCCTTCAGCCAGGAGTTGACGCACCCTCACTTGCCAGTCGGCTCGCTCACGCCTTTGGGAATTCGCCAGGCGCCACTGTTGAGTCGAGAAGCCCTGCTGCCCGTATTGGCCCAGGAATGCCCGCCAATCCACCACGAACACGCCGGAGCCGGTGGTCACCCACAGCCTACCGGCCTCATCGGCCATCACGGCGAAAATGCATTGTTGCTCAAGGAACGGGCCGATCCAGCGGTCATGTGACGCCCAGTTCTTGTCCCCGTCCCGCGCCGGCTGGTAGATCATCAGAACTTCCCCCTCGTTCCGATCCGGGCCGGGCTTCCAGTGCGATACGGTGCAAATGCTGTTGCCCAACCCCAGAGCCATTCGCAGTTCACTTACCGGCGCCTGGAATGCAGCATACTCGCCAAACTCTTTCGAGCGGCCAAGGGTGGTGCGACCCTCGATCGTGGGAAGCTTGGGTGTCCCGTTTTCGTCAACCTGCCGTATGCGCCACCGGTCACCGCCGTAGAATCTACCCGCGGGCATCTGCCACTGCCGCACTTTGCCGTCCTGGGTTGTCGTCGCCCATAACAATGGTTGCCTTGGCGCGCTTGACTCCTTCGGCTCTTCCAGCGTCCTCACCTTGTCCAAGATGGGATCCACTTCACACAACCACGGCTTCTTTCTCGCGGCAGGCCGTCCATTCTCAACCGTGGTCTGACCTGGCCCGAGCCCTCGAACCATCAAGACCGCCGATTCCGCCGTTTGCCCCCAGGCCAATTGCGCAATGCGGCCGACGGGCAGGCCCTCGCGAGGCCCCATCCACCGTCCAACCCACCGGCCATCCTTGCGGGCAAACTTCACCAGCCCCTGAGCCTCCGTGCCGACCCAGAATGTCTTCGCGTCGGCCCCCGCCAGGTAGCAAGTGACAATAATCCGCCCGCCCATTTGCTCCTGCGCCGGCCATTCGACCTGCGTTGCCTTGATGGCAATCGACGGCTTGTTCAGGGCGATCTGGTCAAGATTGACCGCAAAGAGCGTGTGGTCCTGTTTGCAGTTGATCGTGTCCCAAAGCCCAGGCGTGATCAGCCAGAGTTCCGCGCCAACGATCGCAATGGGCTGAATCCTGGGATACGCGCACGTGCAGGTCCGCCGGCCTCGATCGAGGACATCTTCGTCAAATGCAAGTTTTGTCAGCCCTTCAAGGGGCGGGATCTTCTCCAGATCCATTACATCAAGGGCCGGCGGGGCAAAACGTCGGTACAGCGCCAAGCGGTCCGCATATATTACCAGCACGTCGCCTTGAGGCCACTTCGGCTGCCAGGTATTCCATTGCGGGTCGCCAGTGGCGCGAAGGTAGAGGGTAACTGTATTATCCCGCAAGAGTCGCCATATCTCCGACCTTGATTGGGGGTACTTTGCCGCCAGCCGTTGGGCTGCGGCCCGAACGCCCCGGGCATCTTTCCTGCGGGCGGCAAAGCCCATTTCCACGCAGTCCCATGGGATGCACTTGCCTTCGCCCAGCGGCGCGACGCGCTGCTGCCACAACTCGCGCCAAAACAGGTATCCCCCGTCCAGCTTGTCATCGGGGATGCTGGGAATCAGGTGCATGAGCAAGTGGCCTGGCGCTGCTTGCAGGCTGTTGCTGCCGCCATAGTTCTTGTCTGTCTCGGCGCGAATGCCGATCTCCATCCATGCCCGCACGTACGCGCTGGCGTACGGATACTGCCTTACGTCGGGCGGGCGGACAATAGCGTCGGTGCCGCCGGGCTTGCCTCGGATGATCCACGCCCCGCTATGCCCGGCAGAGCCGATCCGTGCCAACATTTCGCGATGGTGCTTGGCCACCTTGTCGCCGAATCTGTCAGAGTACTGTCGGCACAGTTGAATGATGCGATCCTTACAGGCCAGTGTCCGGCCCTGCTGGCGGGCCTCATACATACCCTCAATGCAGGTCGCCGCCAGATAGGCGGCCTCCTCGCTGGCTGGATCGAGATGACAGGCTCGCAAGGCCGTCATGGCGAGCCGCTCCTGGCGGTCGCGCTCCATCGAACTGGCGCCGTAACTGACGGCTGCCAGGCGACGAGCGACGGCCAGTTCCTGCTGGGCGAGCGCCTTGGCGTGAGACTCGTCGAGAACCTGGGGCTGGATCCTGGCAAGCCGAGAAAGCTCCTTGGTTGCCCATGCGAGAGCCTGCTGGCGAATCTCTGGGTATTTACCTACCGTGCCCGCCAACTGCCTGCGGGCCAATTCCTTCCCGCCGCCGCTGATATTCAGCGTGATCTTGACCGGCGTCTGATCGAAGGGCATGCCGACCTTTACTTCCTCCACCAACTCGCCCGATAGTTGAAAATCGCTCGCCGCCGAGAGCTTTGCCGACTTGTCGCCATCGCCGGGATTGCCCAGCCCCATCAGCCGCAACAAGCGTTCTTCTTTCGTGTGGATCGGCTGGCGCGGCACGAGCAGGATGAGTCCTTCGCGCGGCGCGACCGTCACGGCGTCGGTCAGGTCATCCGCCATCCACTGGAGGCGGTCCAGCTTGCTGCTGATTCTGATCCGGCGGACCTCCAGACCGGGCAGGCTAAGGTTTGTTTCCAGTTGCCGGCGCATGTCCTGCCAGAACTGCTTGAGGGGTTGATCCAAGGCCGGCGCGGTCTTCCAGCCGTCCCCGGCCAATTCCCCGACGGCGGTCATTTCCGCCAGCAGCGTTCCCCGCTGCGCCAGCACCGCCTGGACCGTCGCGACGCCCTTGCCGCTCTTGGCGTCGGCGACGATCATCGGGCAGATGAGCACGCCCGAGGCGATGAAGGGCCTGAGCCGGGCGTCTGCCGTCCGTGCATCAAGCTTCGCAATGTTCCGCTCGGTCAGCACCTTGTTCAATGCCTGACGATCGACAAGGACAAGGCCTTTCTGCCGTGAGAGGTTCTCGGTCAGCACCGTGTCGAGCCAGCCGGTCAACTCGCGTCGCGCCGCCTTCGCGTCGGGTGTGATGTACTCGGCCTCCAGCAGCGCCACGTGCGCGACGGCCGACGGCTGGGGTTCGGCGGCGAACGACGGGCCGATTCCCGCTGTCAGTGCCGCAAGGACCGCAATCACCATAGATCGGACTTTCCTGGGATAAGACATACCGGTTCCTTGGTTTTACCCCGGATTATTCACCAAACTGAACGAGTTTCTTGATGCGCAGCCCCGTTCTGTAGCGTAAAAAGAGGGTGTTCCAATCCTCAACGCACAGAACGGAGATGAACCCAATGGGTGAACGCCATGGATGGCTGTTCGAGCCTACCTTTAACCGCTCGATCAAGATTCGTCAAGCCGATCCTCGAATTACTTCCGACGCCGGAGCACTGCTGCTG
>JAUWQU010000361.1 GCA_030610965.1 Phycisphaerae bacterium | reverse complement strand
GTCGCGAACGGCCTGGCGTACATCGCCGACGGCGGTGCGGGCGTGCGGACAATCGAAACGCACGTCGCGGCGGCAAGCGTGACGACGGTCAGTGACACGACCTTCAGCATCAACTTTGCCGCCGCACTGAGCGCCGGCGATTACAGCGTTCGCATATTCCCTGCCGCCCAGGACCTCGCCGACAACCCGATGGACCAGGACGCCGACGGCACCGGCGGCGAGGTGCCGGACGACGTATACACGTTCGACTTCATGGTGGACGCGACGCCCCCGACGGTGCCGGGCGATCTGACCTTCGCCGATGACACGGGCATTTCGGCCACGGACAATCTGACGTCGGACGCGCAGCTCGAGTTCACATGGTCTGCCTCGACGGACGCCAACGGCGTTGCCGGCTACGAGTACCGCCTGGACGGCGGCGCGTGGATTGCCACGACCAACCTTTCCGCGATGGTGCCCGTCACCGATGGGCAGCACACGTTCGAGATCCTGGCCGTTGATGGCCCCGGCAACGAAAGCTCCGCGTCGGCCTTGACTGTGACGGCGGACCTCGCGGCGCCTTCGGCCCCGACGAATCTGACCAGAACGCTGGGCGACCTGTCCTGGGACACCGTTCTGGACCCCGGGGGCCTGTGGAAATACCAATACCGTCTGGACGGCGGCGCCTGGATCGACGTTTCCGGCACTCACGTTGACGACGCCCTGGCCAACGGCCAGACTGCCGCGGTCGAAGTCCGCGCTGTCGACACGGCGGGCAACGCCGGGCAGGCGGCCTCGGCGACGTTCACCTTCGAAAATGGCCCGAAGGTAGTCGGCTATTCGCCTGTCGGCCCGGTCCCCAATCAAATTGATCACATAGACATAACATTCGACAAGCCGATCGACCCGAGCACCTTCACGGCGGCGGACATATCGATCCTGCCGCCGGAATTGACACTCGTCGGCCATGAACGTGCACCGGACAATTCGGACGACCGCAGTGTCAAGGTCATTAACGACCTGGCGTACGTTCTCATTTACGACGGAAATGGCTCCTATGACCTGGGGATTTACAATGTGTCGAATCCGGCCGATCCTGTCCAGGTCGGTTCCTTGGCGACGAGATGGCTCAACCCGCACTTCAAGGTCGCGGGTAACCTGGCATACACGAGTAGTTCCCTGGGCTTGGCGATCCTCGATATGTCAGACCCGGTAGCGCCGGTCGTGGTGGGCTATTACGACGAAGCTGGTTCTGTAGGCTTCGTCCAGATCGTCGGCTCGTTGGCATACATGCGTGACGACGCCTCCAACCTGCTGATATTGGACTTGTCTGACCCCGTTTCCCCGGTTGAGTTGGGCTACTACGACATGCCGGGTAGTCTCGGGGATATACACGTTGTCGGCACGCTGGCATACGTGGGGGATTATGACGCGGGCCTGCGGATCCTCGACGTGTCGGACCCCACCGCCACCACGGAAATGGGGCATGTCGCAACCGTGGGCCATGTCAGGCACCTTCAAGTCATGGGCACGTACGCTTACGTGTTGACCAGTGCGAGCTGGCTGCAGGTGATAGATGTGTCAAATCCTTACGCCCCAGTAGAAGTTGGGCGTTATGGGGTGAATGCGGCCACCAATTTCCAACTCGTCGGCACGCTGGCATACGTGGCGGCCAGATACAACGGCCTGCGTGTCATCGACGTGTCGAACCCGACCGCGCCGACCGAGGTGGGTTTCTACGACACCCCGGGTGAGGCCAGGGACGTCGATGTTGTCGGCTCGCTGGCGTATGTTGCCGACGATGGCCATGGCCTGCAGATTATCCGGGTTTCCGAGGATATCTCCTCCTTGACGCAGATAGACGCCACCACATGGCGGATCAACCTTGCCGGCCCGCTGGCCGAAGGAACGTATCAGGTCCGGATAGGGCCCGGCGTTGCCGACCTGGCCGGCAACCTGATGGACCAGGATGGCGACGGTATTTGCGGCGAGGTGACGGACAGGTTCTATTCCGAGGTGACGGTGGACTTGACACCCCCGTCGATTCCGGAAAGCCTTGCACTGGCGGACGACACGGGCTCGACGGGAGACTGGGTCACCACCGACACGGAACTGGTCATCACGTGGCAGGCTTCGACCGATCTCAATGGCGTTGCGGGGTACGAATACAGGATAGACGGCCAGGACTGGACGGCCACGGGCCTCAGAACGGTGACGTTGACCCTTGATGAGGGTTCGCATTTCTTCGAGGTCCGGGCGGTGGACCATGCCGGCAACGCCGTACCGATGACAGCGTTGCAGGCGGCGGTGGACCTTACCCCACCCGAGGCCCCCACAGGCCTTCATCTGGATGGCGGGGTGCTGCGCTGGGACGAGGCCGCGGACGCCAACGGCATCTGGAAGTACCAGTATCGCGCTGACGGCGGAGACTGGACTGAGAGCACGGCGCCGCAGGCGCCTACAGGTCTGGCTGAGGGTTCGTCGGACACGTTCGATGTCCGCGCAATTGACAAGGCCGGCAACGTCGGGCCATGGGCATCGGCCACGTTGACGGCCGACTACGGCCCGCAGATTGTCAGCCACTCGCCCGACGGGTTGGTCGCCTACTCGCCCGACCATATCGACGTGACGTTCAATGAGCCGATCGACCCGGCCACCTTCACGGTCGAGGACGTATTGGTCGTGCCGACCACCCCGGTTCGCTTAGGCATGTATAACCCCCCGGGCAGTTTTCGAGACGTGCAGGTTGTCGGCACGCTGGCGTACTTTGCGAACTATGCAGGCGGCCTGAAAATCGTTGACATCTCCGATCCGGCCTTGCCGGTCTCGGTCGGGCAATGCCCCGCGCCGACCTATGCCTACGCGATCCACGTTGTCGGCGATCTGGCCTACGTGGCCTGCGACACTCAGGGCCTGCGGATATTCGACGTCTCGAACCCGGCCGATCCTGTGGAGGTGGGTCACTACGACACACCGAGCCATAGCAGGGATGTCTTCGTCGACGGTACGTGGGCGTATGTGGCGGATAATTACTCCGGCCTTCGGATCATCGACGTGTCAGACCCAACCGCACCGATGGAAGCGAGCTACTACGACACGTCTGGCTACACTTATGGCGTACAGGTGGCCGACTCGCGTGCATACGTGGCGAACGATGATGATGGCCTGCTGATTCTCGACGTCTCCAATCCGGCCGTGCCCATACTGATGGGCACATACGACACACCAGGCTCTGTCCGCAACGTGCAGGTCGTTGGCACACTGGTGTATCTGGCTGATGATGGCTACGGCATGCGAATCGTTGACGTATCCAACCCAGCCGCGCCAATGCAGATCGGCTACTATGACGTGCCGACCAGTATCGCCGACATCCAGGTTGTCGGCACGCTGGCGTACTTGTCGGACAGGAGCGGTTCGGGCTATATGATCGTGGACGTGTCCGACCCGGCCGCGCCGAAGAGGGTGGGCTCCTTCAGCGAAGGTGTCTTCAGCAGCCAAGTCGTCGGCACGGTGGCGTACCTGGCCGAGAGCGAGTTGCACATTCTGAAGGTAGCCGAGGCCGTCTCCGGAGTCACGCAGGTGGATGCGACAACCTGGCGCATCGACCTTGCAGATTCGCTTGTCGATGGGGAGTATCAGGTCCGGATAGGGCCTGCTGTGGCCGATTTGGCCGGCAACCTCATGGACCGGAACGCCGACGGTGTTGGCGACGGGGCGGCGAACGAGACGTTCAACTTCAGCCTGACAGTCGATCTGACGGCGCCGACACCTCCAGGCGGCATAGGTTTCATGACCAATACCGGCATGTCCGCCAGCGACGATCTGACTTCCGACACGACACTGGACTTTACCTGGTTCCCCGCGACGGACACCAACGGCATTGCCCGGTACGAGTACCGCTTGGACGGTGGCGAGTGGGTCTCCACGACTGACCTCAACTCTTCCATAGTGGCCGGCGAGGGCGAGCACCTCTTCGAAGTCAGGGGCGTCGACGTCACCGGGCAAGCGGGGCCACTCACGTCACGACAGGTGACGGTGGACACGATCGCGCCTCCGGCGCCGACTGGCCTGGACATCGACGGCGCGGTGCTGAGTTGGGACGAGGCAGCGGACGCCAACGGCATCTGGAAGTACCAGTACCGCATGACCGGCGGCGGGTGGGCCAACGTGGCCGACACCTCGGTAGACACAGGCCTGGCCGAAGGAACGAACACGACACTCGATGTCCGTACCGTGGACAAAGCAGGCAACACCGGCCCCTTGGCTTCAGTAACGGTGACCGTCGACTACGGCCCTCGCGTCGTCAGTCACTCGCCCGACGGCATTGTGGGCCAGCCGGTCGATTACATCGACCTGACATTCAACGAGCCAATCGATGCGAGCACGTTCACCGCTGAGGATGTTAAGGTCGCGCTGGCCTCGTTGGTCGAGGTGGGTTCCTACGACACGCCGAACTCTGCCTGGGGCGTCCAAGTCGTCGGCACACTGGCGTACGTGGCGGACTACTACTCCGGCCTCCGCATCCTCGACGTATCGAACCCGGCCGTGCCGGTGGAGGTGGGGTACCTCGACACCCCGAGCGCCGCAAAAGGCGTGCAGATAGTCGGCACACTGGCGTACGTCATGGACTCGCTGAACGGTCTGCGGATTCTCGACGTGTCGAACCCGGCATCGCCTGTCGAGATCGGATTCTATGACACGCTTGGCAACGTCTACGACATGCAGGTTGTCGGCTCGCTGGCGTACGTGGCGGATCACGACCACGGCATGCGAATCATCGACGTGTCGAATTCCTCCTCTCCGGTTGAGGTAGGCTTCTTCAACTCGACCCACTGGACTTACACCGTGCAGGTCGTCGGGGACCTGGCCTACCTTGGAGAGCCCGACGGGCTGCGAATCGTCGATGTCAGCGCCCCGTCCGCCCCGGCCCAAGTAGGCTTCTGCGCCCCGCCGGGCTGGAGCCAGGAGGTACAGGTGGTCGGATCGCTGGCGTATCTGGTAAGCGACACCAGCGGCCTGAGGATCATAGACATTTCCAACCCGTCCGCCCCGGTCGAGACAGGCTCTTACAACACACCGGGCA
>JAUWQU010000194.1 GCA_030610965.1 Phycisphaerae bacterium | reverse complement strand
CTATCGGTTCCCTCCCCGTATTAGCCATGAGCCGGCCCCCTGGGCGCAAACCCAATGTCGTCATCCTCTTCATTGACGACCTGGGCTATGGCGACCTGGGCAGCTTCGGTTGCCGGGACATCCCCACACCTCACATGGACTCATTGGCGACCAACGGGGTGAAGTGTACGAATTCCTACATCACCAATCCGCCTTGCTCGCCCAGCCGGTGCTGCATCATGACCGGCATGTACGCGCAGCGGTTCGGCAAGTCCGGCATGGCGCGAGGCCTGCCCATCCCCAGGGGCCATCCAACCATGGCCGAGTTCATGCGGGATGCGGGCTATGTGACCGGCATGATCGGGAAGTGGGATATCGGTTCCAGGCAGCAGGGCCCGTTGGATCGCGGGTTCATGGAAGTCGCGAGGTCCGCGCCGAGCAAGAAGCCGTTCATCTGCCTGAAACGCGACGGATCCGAAGTGTTCCGGACCGACCTCGACGGCGACTACATGGCTGAGTTTGTGGACCGCAACAAGGACAAGCCTTTCTTCCTCTACTTCTCGCCGAATGCCATCCATTCGCCCAGCGGGGACACCCCCGCCCACTATCAGAACCGCTCCAAAGCAACGGGGAAGCGCAAAGCCCTGGCCGGCGCCCTGATCGCGGTGGACGACGCGGTCGGGAAGCTGCTGGCCATGCTGAGAAAGCACAACCTGGCCAGGGACACCGTCATTCTTCTTACCGGGGACAACGGCCCGAACCTGGGAGAGAAGGGAAGTGCGGCGCCCTATCGTGGCGGGAAGGGGGCGGGCACGCAGCTCGAAGGCTGGGTACATACGCCTGCGATCGTGTCGTGGCCCGGGGGCGTGCCCACGGGGAAAACCTACGAGGGGCTCATGTGTACGATGGACTTCTACGCCACAGCGGCGGCCGTCGCGGGCAAGCCGCCGCCGAAACGCTGCGAGGGGAAAGACCTCCTGCCGTATCTGAGGGGCGAAAAAACCGGCGACGTGCATGAGGAGGTGTACTGGCACAATGCCGATTCGAAAGATGCACCGCATCGGCACCTCCAGGCGATGCGCTGGAAGCAGTGGCGATTGATCAAGTATCCGGACGGCTGGCGGCTCTTTGACCTGAAAGCCGACCCCAAGGAGACCAAGGACCTGGCCGAGGCCCATGCGGATGTCGCAGCCGACATGCGGAAACGCTACGACGCCTGGACCGCGGAACTGCCTCCCCCGGATACCTCCTGGCAGAACGACGGGCGAGGCGGCCGCATGCCACAAGGATGGGGCTGGGCAACAAACGCCGAGGCGGAAGAGTGGGAGAAGAAGACGAAGCGGAAGCGGAAGCGGAAGTGAAACAGACTGCGTTCGGCCGGTCGACAATCCGGAAGCCTGCCCGGGAAGCCCCTGATGCGATCCGGCCTGATCCCCGATATGTCAGGCGATGGGAGGCAGGCGCGGGCTGGAATCTGGGCGATCTTGCGTTTGCCGACATAAGAACCTTTTCAAGGAGATGATCGTGATGAAAAGCCGCAAACCCGCGTTGCTCGGCGTGTTGGTTCTGGCGGTTATGGCGGTTGCCCATAATGCAACCGCCGCCGAGGCCATCGAGATATGGCCCAAGGACTCGCCGGAGCTTAAGGACGTCAAGGAAGAGCACATACCCAAGCTGCATCTCTACCCCGGCACGCAGACCGCCGAGAAGAGGCCGGCCGTGCTTATCCTGCCCGCCGGCGGGTACAAGCATCACTCGGACACGTCTAAGAATGTCACGTGGCTCAACGGCCTGGGCATCGCGGCGTACGTGGTCAAGTACAGGCTGCCCGTTTATGGCTACAAGCACCCTATGCCGCTGAACGACGCTCAGCGATCCATGCGGATCATCCGCAGCAACGCCGATAAGTGGGGCCTCGACCCGAACCGTATCGGCATTCTCGGCGGGTCGTCGGGCGGGCACCTGGCCTCGACGCTGGCGACCCATTACGACCGGGGCGACAAGGACGCCAAGGATCCGATCGAGAGGATGAGTTGCCGGCCCGACTACGTGTTTCTGATCAATTCCGTCATCACGATGCAGGGCAAGTTCAGTCATCAATGGCCCAATGGTTACATGCCTTCGCGAGACAGGCTGCTGCCCAAGGACCCGCCGCAGGAACTCGTCGATAACCTGTCCAACGAATTGCAGGTTACGCCGGACACCCCGCCGACGTTCCTGGCCCATGGCGGGCAGGACAAGCTTGTGCCCGCCGAGAACAGCTTGCAGTTCTTCATCGCCCTGCGGAAGAACAATGTCGCGTTTTCGGAACTGCACTTCTTCTCCCACGGCGGTCACTTTTACCAGCAAATGGATTGGCATCCCCTGGGCGAGTCCTGGCTGCGCCGGCTCGGCGTCATCGGGGAATTGCATAAGGATGAGAAACTGCAGAAGTCGCTGACCGACAAAGGCGCCTGGGCAAACGATAACAAGTAGCCGATCTGTCATACGGATAAGGAACGAGAGAAAGATGTCTGTAACACCCACCGTCAAGTGCAATGGTATCGAGATAACGCTGGAAGCCGAGTTGGGCGCCTTTGCGGCTGACCTTACATGCAAGGAAGGGCCGGAGTCGGGGCTGTTTGAGGTGCGGCTGAAGGTGTCCGCGGACGCACCGGCGCCGCTGCCGAAGCTGAGTCTGACCTGGGAGCTGCCCTCGGTCGATCTTCACTACAAGTGGAACTCGCGATGCTTTCAGAACCGGGCTTTGGACGCGGGTACCGGCACGGAGAACTACATCCAGTGCAAGGCCAACTCGTCAATGCCGGTCTACAGCCTGTACAACCTGGAAGGTGTCAATGCCTGCACCTGGGCCTTGTCCGATGCCATGCATGACAGCGAACTTGGCGGGTCTTACACAAATGGGAAGGTGTACAGATCCCGTGCGGTGATCTTTGGCGCGACGGTCGGTGCGGTGGCGGAGTATTCCGTTACGTTGCGTTTCGACTTTCGGCGAATCCCATATTACACCGCCCTTAAGGATGTCTCCACGTGGTGGGCGGGAATGGCGGAGTATGCGCCCTGCGCCGTCCCGGACGCGGCCCGCATGCCGCTGCTGTCCTCCTGGTACAGTTACAATCTCAACATCGATCCCGACGATCTGGAAACCCAGTGTGCCCTCGCCAAAGAGATGGGTATGGATACGGTGATTCTGGATGATGGCTGGCAGACCGACCAGAAGGACTTCGGCTATCAGAACAATGGCGACTGGGAGGTGAGTACGGAGAAACTCCCCGACTTCGCCGGCCATGTCAAACGGGTGCAGGCCATGGGAATGAAATACATGGTCTGGTTCTCCGTGCCCTTCGTAGGTATAGAGTCCAAGGCGTATGAGCGTTTCAGGGACATGCTCCTGCCGGGACGGGTTGGGGCACGGTGGTACAGCCTTGACCCGCGCTTCGCCGAGACCCGCGCGTATCTGGTTGAGACGTATGAGAAGTTCATCCGCCGGTACGGGATTGACGGTTTCAAGATGGACTTCATCGGTAGCATCGGCCTTGGCCGGGGCGTTGAGGATACGGACGACGACCGCCGCGATTGCGTCTCGATAGGTGAGGGCGTCTGCAAGCTTCTCGATGATGTAATGGCCCGGCTTCAGGCGATCAATCCGGATGTCCTGATCGAGTTCCGCCAGGCCTACAACGGCCCGGCCATGCGCAAGTATGGGAACATGTTCCGGGCCGTTGACTGCCCCAACAGCATCGGCGACAACCGCGTTCGCACGCTGGATATTCGTCTGCTCTGCGGCGATACAGTCGTCCATGCCGACCCGATCACGTGGCACGACGACGAGCCCGATCACAGCGCGGCCATGCAGATCATTCACGCCCTGTTCTCCGTCCCGCAGATATCGCGAAAGATGACCGAGTTGACCGAATCGCACCGGCGAATGCTCAAGCAGCAACTGGCGTTCGTTCGCCAGCACGCAGACGTGCTGCTGGACGGCGAACTCCGGCCGTTGTATCCGCACATGCTCTATCCGCTCGTGGTGGCCAGGAACGAGGCAAAGCTCCTGGCCGCGTTTTATTCGAGCTTGCCGCTCAAGCTGGACGAGGAGATTCCCGAGCAGTTGATCCTCGTCAACGGCGCGTATGCTTCCGAACTGCTGCTCGACCTGGCCGAGCCGCTGGGGCCGATGCAAATGAAGGTGACAAGCTGCACCGGTGAGGTGCTGACGGATACAGAGATGAACCTAGTCGCCGGGCTCAACCGGCTCCCCGTCCCAGCAGCCGCTCACGCCGTGCTGCGCAGGCAAACGCGGTGAGCGCCTCTATTGCTACAGTGTGAGAAGGGAGTGTTCGATGAAGTCCACGCTCTGTATCGTAGGAGCAAGCACCGGATTGGTGATGTTCATAGTTGGGATTGCCATTTCCGTCTTTCTATTGATCCGTGCGATTTACTTCGGCCCCAGCCATTCCCCGCCTCTCTTACAGAACTCCCTGATAAGTTTTGTCATCCCCCTCATAGGCCTGATCGCCATGGGGGTATGCCGTTCATTGGGCAAGCGAGAGAACTAGACTGCTCTGGTTTCACCGTCGAGGTCCTTCTGATTCGCGGGCGCATCGTCGGCAGCTTTCGCCTCGCCAGCCAGAGGGGACAGACTCGCCGCCACAGTCGCCGCGGGGGCCGCCAGAAACTCGCGTCGCTTCATGGGAGTCGTTCTTTCGTCAAATGAGATGCCCCGCCGCGCCTCGCGACCGCCGTGGGCCTTCTCGATGATTCCATCACGGGCCGGGCGGCCCGGGCAAATCTTCGATAGCCCAGCCGTCGCGGGTCAGTCGGTCAGGTGGATCGCTTCGACGGGGCATCCGTCGGCCGCCTCGCGGCACGTGCCTTGGTCCGCCTCGGGGACCTCGTCGACGATCACCTCCGCTATTTCCGCGCTGTCGGGCATCTTGAAGACTTCCGGGCATACATCGACGCACAGGCCGCACGCGATGCAGCTATCGTCCACGGTTGCTTTCACGTTTCGACTCCCTTGCACTTGTCGGCCATCGGCCTGCAATACACTTACCGGCCCCTATCGACCGAATTATAGCGTGCTGTCCGAGCTGTTGGGAATTGCCCCGCGAGGAGTTTTCGCAATCCGCGCCGCCCGCATGGACCTCGGTCGCCAGGGCTCCGGGTACCTGTATCACCAGTCCGCCCTGTCCGATCGCCTTCGAAACAGGCGGATGCCCTCCGTGCCGTTGTAGGTCATCAGCAGGGCGCCATCGGCGGCGAAGCGGTCGAACATTTGCTCGAGAACGCGCTGCTCGCCCGGCCAGGGGTAGGCGAAGATCACGTCGAAGTCGTCGATGTCCAGGTCCATCTCGTCGTAGGGGTCCGGCCCGCCGACGGCGAGCCACTCGAACTCGTCGACCTGCTCGGCGATCCGCTGCCCGCCGTGGGGGACGAGATTGCCGCGATAAAAGCCGACCTTCAGGCGGTAATCGCGAGCCAGCCCCTTGGACAGGGTCACCAGGTCCGCATCGAACTCGATGCCGCACGCGTCGAAGCCGACCATCCCCGCCAGGCATGCCACAACGCCGGCGCCGCTGCCCCATTCGCAGAACAGCGGCCCGGCCGACAGGTGGGCCTCGGCCACGTGACGCAGTGCGCCATACACCAGCGGGAAATTGCTCGGCACGAACGCATTCACCGGTTCGGCTAGGTGGGACTCGATGAACGCGTCGATCCGCGATTGGGCATCGGAGATGAAGGCTTTCACTTCGGGCGTGGCATCCGGCAGGGCGTCAGGCAGTTCCACGGGCACCAGCGACATGAGCCCATCCTACCACACCCGTCCACCCATAGCACGGCCATGGCGGCAGAGGCACTCCGGCGGAGACGATTGGCCGGCGGTGGCAGCTCGCCGGCCCGGCGAAAGACCAGGCCTCAAAACAAATTACGAATAAACAACGAACAAACAGCAAACACCAAGGCTACAATGGCCAAAACAAAGACACTCCCCCGGCCGAGACGTTCCCGAAAAAACTGTCGTCAAAAGCCATTGATTCAGAGGGGCGAGCCGGTATAATCCCCCGATTCGGCCGAAGCGGCTTTCCGCTCTGGCCAGGTCCGGTGACAAGGATGTCACTGTGGTGACCTTTGGCTTTCGCGCCTGATGGAGGTCCGGCTCGAAAGTCTGTTCGCAACAGGAGAGGGGCGTTGCGGAAGAGACATACATCCCGTGTCCGAAAAATCAAAGCGAAAAGCTGCAAGAGTTAGACTCAAGAGACTGGCGATTTTCCTTCCATTGGCCGCCTGCGCCCCGTTCTGGCTTGGCGGTTCGGGCGATGACGGCCGGACAACGACCACAGGCGCCCAGGCCGTGATACTGGCAATCAGCCCACGCCCGCCGGCAGGAACTATCGAAGACCTCCCGGACCAACCATTCCTGGCCGCCACCGCGCCCATCGTCGATGCCGACAGCAGGGCCGGCAAGGCCCCGTCCGCCATCGGCCACGCCCCGACTGCTGTCCCGGCCGAGCCGTCGGCGCCCTCGGATGCCGGTCGGCCCATTGCCCCATCCAGGCCTCCAGCGCCGGCCAGGCCTGCCGCACCGCCGGCCCCGGGGCCCCGAACGCGAACCATGCGCATGCTGGTTACCGCGTACTGTCCCTGCGAGAAGTGCTGCGGGGGCTATAACGATGGCGTAACGGCCAGCGGCAAAAGCATTTACGCCAACCGATCGCATTTTGTCGCCGCCGACACCAGAGTCTTGGGCTTCGGCACGAGGCTTTCGGTTCCCGGCTATTACGGCGGGGCGCCGGTTTCGGTACTCGACCGCGGCGGCAAGATCAAAGGCCGCCGTCTGGACCTGTTCTTCCTGTCCCACGAGCGTGCCACCAGGTGGGGCGCCCGCTGGATGGACGTGACGGTCTACCTGGACTGACGTGGGGGCCTTGGCCCGTCATCGCGGCTCTTGGGTGGGTGGGGGGCTCCCAGGGATTGCTATCCCTGGGCTTCGGGGTTCTTTGTGAAACTCGCCTGTCGAACCCTACCATTACCATGAGTGCTGGGCGAAATGTCAGAACAGGACAATAGCCCCGT
>JAUWQU010000771.1 GCA_030610965.1 Phycisphaerae bacterium | reverse complement strand
CGCCCGTGCCAGCGGAAGGTCTTACTGCCGGCGCGAACTTCCAGCCCGGCCAGGTCGATCTTCGGATTGTCCCGCAGCGGCTTGAGGAAATCCTCCGGGCAGTCGTCACCGACGACGCCCACCAACCGAACGTCCGTAAAGAAGCTCGCGGCGTACGCGAAATATATGCTCGACCCGCCAAGGGCGTCGACAACCTTGCCCGAAGGCGCCTCGACGGTGTCAATGCCGATGCTGCCAGTAACCAGAAGGCTCATGTGTCATTCCAAACGGAGGACCGCTCCAACCCGGCCGGCATGTCAGGCCGCCGGCCACAATCGCGGCTAATGGTAACCCAAAGCGGTTCACAGCGAAAGGGATAGTCGAAGGCATGTCTCCCGCAGAAGAAGAAGCATGTCTCACGCAGAGGGCGCAGAGATCGCGGAGAAGAAGAGATAAGAAGCTGTTTCACCTCTGCGTTCTCTGCGACCCGTTCCGAAAAGCAGGGAGTAGTAGTCAGGGAGTAGGAGAAAACCAGAAGCCCAGGGATAGCAATTCCTGGGACTCAGGGCGTCTTTTCCTGTTATCGGGTGAACCGAAGGTTCATGTTTGACTGCGTGAAATCTTACGCTTCTTCTTACTACCCCGCTTGCCTAGCCGCCAGGCAGCGGTTGATGCGAGCGAGGGTTTTATCCCGTCCGAGGATGGCCAGCGTCTCGCCGATCGCCGGGCTGATGGCGGTGCCCGTCACAGCCACGCGCAGCGGTTGGGCGACCTTGCCCAGGCCGAGGTCTGCGGTTTGGCAGTAGTCGGCGAGGAACTTCTCGATCCCCTCAGCCCCGGCTGCAAAATCGAAGGCGCCCAGCTTGTCCCGCAGGTCGGTCAGGACGGCATAGCCTGCCCCGTCGTTCTTTTCCAGAACCTTCCTTACCACCTTGGCGTCGTAGTCGAAGGCGTCGTCGGGCCCGAACAGCACGCCGCACTTTGCGGGTATGTCCGCGAAGGTGCGGAAGCCCCTGGTGATCTCCAGCAGGCGACGCAGGAGGCCATCGTCGCCAACTGGGATGGCTGTATCGTTGAGCGAGAGGTAGTCGCGAAAGCCAGCCAGCAGGCGGTCCGGGTCGGCGCCCGCGGCGGCGTCGGTGTTGAATGCCAGCAGCTTGTCGCGGTCGAACTTGGCGTTGGCCTTGCCGATGCGGTCGAAGCTGAAGCTGTCGATCATCTCGGCGAGCGTCATTCTCTCGATGTCCCCCGCCGGCCGCCATCCGAGCAAGGCGATGAGGTTGACCAGCGCCTCCGGCAGATACCCGGCCTTGCGAAAACTCTGGACGTCCACGTCGCCGTCGCGCTTCGAGAGCTTGCGGCCCCGCATGTCCATTATCAGCGGGAGGTGGCAGAACTTCGGCTCGGGCAGGCCGAGCGCCCGCCGCAGCACCGACTGCCGCCAAGTCTGGCCGAGGAACTCCTGCCCGCGACACACGAGGTTTACGCCCATCGCCGCGTCGTCTACCACGTTGGCCAGGTAGAACGTCGGATAGCCGTCGCCCTTGCGGATGATGAAGTCCTCCATCTCGCCGGCGGGCACGGTCACGTCGCCGAAGGCCTCGTCGTGAATCGTCACGTCGCCGGCAGGGGCGCAAAACCGCACCACCACCGGCCTGCCGGAGGCGCGGGCCCGGGCGGCGGCGTCGGCCGAGGGAAACGTCGCGGGGCGCTCGTAGCGGAAGCCGCGTTTCTCGGCCGCGGCCAGGGCGCGTTTGGCCGCCAACTCCTCGGCCGTCTCGAAGGCGTAGTAGGCCTTGCCCTCATCTACAAGCCGCTGAACGTGGGACTCGTAAAGCTCCAGCCGCTCGGACTGGCGGTACGGCCCGTTGGGCCCGCCGACCTCGATGCCCTCATCCCAGGCCAGGCCGAGCCATCGCAGATCCTCGACGATCTTCGCCACGGCCGACTCGTCGTGCCGGGCGCGGTCGGTGTCCTCGATGCGGACCAGAAACGTCCCGCCGGTCTGCCTGGCCAGCAGGAAGTTGAACAGCGCGGTCCTCGCCCCGCCGATATGCAGATGCCCCGTCGGTGACGGAGCGAAACGTGTCTTGAGCTTTTCCACCTATTCCCCGTACGCCTCGGTCACCTGGCGCCAGAAGTCGAGGATGTTGTCCTTATTGTCGCCGTCCATACATTTGATGGCGTCGCGGGGGTGCTGGTTTATCAGGCCCATCATCATGTAGGGCAGGTGGTAGCCCCAGATCAACTCTTCGCGAAGCGGCAGGATCGCGTTCTGGATGCCCTCGAAGATCGGGCGAAGCTTGAACTTCGGGTTCTTCAGGAAGCCCAGCAGCAGTTCGGTCGGGCAGTTGCCGGCCCCTCGGCCCAGGCCCATCAGCGTGCCGTCGACGAAGTTGGCGCCCTTGATGATCGACTCGATGGTGTTGGCGAAGGCAAGCTGCTGGCTGTTGTGGAAGTGCCCGCCGACTTCCTTGGTCGGCAAGTGCATCTGGTACTTCTCGACCAGGAAGTGGACTTCCTCGCTGTAAAGCGCGCCGTAGCTGTCGACGATGTAGACAGCCAGGGCCTTGGTCTCGGACTCGATCTGGTCGAGCGCCTCGTCGAGGGTCGGCGAGCCCTCCCGGCTGATGGCCATTATGTTGACGGTCAGGTCGTAGCCCTTTTCGGCGGCGACTTGGCAGATGTGGATGGCCTTGTCGACGTCCTTGACGTACGTGGCGACGCGAACG
>JAUWQU010000235.1 GCA_030610965.1 Phycisphaerae bacterium | reverse complement strand
AGTCGTTGTATGGGTCCCACAGCCCGGCGGCGATCATGCCGTCGAAGACTGGCGGGGACTGGAGTTTCTTCTCGGCGAGCTTCCTGCCGTCGTTGGCGGACACGGCCAGCAGCAGCCCGCCCTTCAGGCCGGCGAGGGCCTGGCCCTGTTTGGCGAGGTCCTCGTCTGAGGCCTGAATGAAGTATGGGTAGTCCTTTGGAACGTCGTTGGCGTCGCCCAGGAAGTCCGGCGGGCCGGCGACGAAGAGCGTCTCTCCGGCGAGCACCATGCCCCTGGCCTCGATCCCGGCCGGGACTGACCAGAGCGTCGCCGGCTTGGCGGCCGCGCGCGGCTTTGGCTTCGCCTTTCCCTTTCCCTTTGCCTTGGCCTTGGCCTTGGCGGGGGCCTTGTCGGCCGGCTGGGGCTTGGTCGAGCAGGCGTACAGCCGGTATCGCGTCTGGCCGAGCCCGACGTGCGAGCCGTTGCGGTGGTACTGATTCATTCGCCCGAAGCCGTAGACGCTCTGGCCGTCGACGACCAGCATCCGGCCGGCGGGCGCCTGGTTGCCCGCGCCTGGCCAGCCGCCCCAGCGCGAGCCCGTGCGGGAGCCGATCAGCCAGTACGTCCGGTGCCACCACGAGTCGTCCAGGAAGCCGGCCGGGCTGTATAGGTGCTTGACGGTAGGCGTCTGGATCGCGCCGCTCTTGTCCAGCCGCGTGCTTCGCATGAAGATGGACGCACCGTCGCTGCTCAGCACGTCCGGCAGGGCGCCCTTCTCGATGTGGCTGCGGAATATCTGCCGGCCGGTGTGTGGGTCCAGGCCGCAGAGGTACATCCCGCCGTCGAGGAACGTGGATCGCCCGGCCACCGCGCAGGCGACGCCGTCGAGCACGAGCACGCTGCCGCTTACGGGCCAGGCGGATTCGACCTGGTCGTAGGACACGACGCGGCGGTCTTGGGGTGCGGCCAGGTACGTCCAGACCCGCTTTCCGTCGGCGGCGCGGAGGCAGTAGACGCGCCCGTCCGCGCAGCCCAAGAGCACGAGGCCCTGGTAGATTGTCGGCGGCGAGTCGATCCGCCCGCCGGCGGTGAATGCCCATAGCGTTCGGCCTGTGCTCGCGTCGAGTGCGACGACGCTGTGCGTGTCGATGCAGGCGACGAAGATCTTGCCGCCGGCGGCGACGGGGCTGCTGAGCTTCCCGGGGGCCAGGGTTGCGGCCCAGACTTGGCCCAGGTCGGCGGGCGCGTCGCAGCCGGCGCGGCCGGTGCGGGCGGCGTCGTGGCGGTACGTCGGCCACTCGCTCGCGGCCTGCGCCTTCGTCGGGGCGGGCGGGCCTTGGCCGTAGGCCTCGCCGCGGTCCAGGCGGGCGTCGTCGGGGATCGCTTGCGTTATCTCCTCGCCGGGCGTCTGCGGCGCCAGGGCCAGGAAGCCGTCGAGCTTGATCTCGATATTGCACGCGCACGAATGGCTGGGGGCGTATAGCAGCCCGTTGCACGGCATTACGCCGTACTGACAGCCGCCGCGAACCCAGGCGTTCTGGGCGCCCTTGCCGGTGGCGAGGTCGATGAACACCGTGCCGTCGCGCCCGAGGATCAGGAAGCGGTCAGTCGCCTTGTTGCGATAGCAGCGGTGGTGCATTCCCGTGTTGAACTGCGTCTGGTCCGGCTCGCGGGTCCGGACGACTTTGCCGGTGTGCAGGTCCCGGCCCTCGGTTATGCCGGCCCCCTTGGCTTGCACCAGGTCGCCCGTCCAGACCAGCCCGTCGGCGACCAGGACGTCCGGCGGGGAGTTGTACGACTCGCGGCAGGGGCAGGACCAGAGCTTCTCGCCCGTCGAGGCCGACATCGCGACAAGCTCGCCCACCGGCGCGATTCCCCCCCGCGAGTCCACCATCCAGCCGGTGGCTTCGGCGGGCTGCCCGCGACGGTCGGTCGTCGGGGCCTTTGCCGCGCGATCGCCGGACAGGACCACGTCCTCGCATACCACCAGCGTGGGCGCCGACCACGTCGGCCTGTTGACCGCGACCGGCCGGGCCGAACGCCAAAGCTCGCGCCCGGACTTCTCGTCCAGGGCGATGACGCAACTGGGGCTATGGAAGAACACCCGCTCGCCGGCGGCGGCCAGCGTGGTGGGCATCATGCCGACCGTGTCGCCGTCGGACTTCTCCCAGAGCTGCTTGCCCGAGGCGGCCTCGAACGCAACGATTCGCTTCTTCGGCGGCGTGTCCCGGTAGATTGCCCACCAGTACCAGACCTTGTCGGGCTTTTTGGGTATGGCGGCCCCGGCGGTGTTGTCAGGCGGGCGGTCGCCGACGACCGTCAGCAGCGTGCCGGCGTGGCAGATGATTTCGAGGGCGTTTTCGGTTCCCTTATATGTGGTCACGGCCTTGCCGGTGGCGGCGTCCAGGGCCGTCACCGGCTTGTCGTATCCGAGGGTAACGTAGACGCGGTCGCCGACGGCCACGAGGCGGCGAGGCAGCTCGGTGGGGCCGCTGCGGAAGTCTCGCAGATGGCCCTCCCAGGGGCCGACGGGCAGCTTCCATAACAGCACGCCGCTGAAGGCGTCGCGGGCCACGAGCATCCATTTCGGCGGCAGGGCGATGGCCGCGATGCTGCCCTCGTCCACGATGGCGAACATCCGCCCGCCGGCCGAGACCATGGCGCTGGTGCTGGCCAGGTGATCGTGACTCCGCGCCCACCTGGGGGCCGCGACCCATTGGATACGTCGCGGCTGATCCACCACCGAGTCCTTGGCCACCGCGTTGTTGCCGGGCCCGTGGAGGTAATGCGTCCATTCGTCGATGCCGGCCGGACGAGGCTTGCGAGTTATCTTGCCGGCTACCCAGGCCACGCCGTTGGGGCAAAGCACGCGCATCACCTCGGCCATCGGCACCTTGCCGAGGTCGTCGGCGACGACGAGGTTCACCAGGTTGTCCGCGTAGGGAAGCTTCTCGCCGCGAAGTTGGTCGATCGACACCCGCCCGTAAAGGCCCGCCGAGCGAACGAAGGCCCGGGCCTTGTCGACGACGGCCGGGTCGGTGGCCAGGCCGTGGACGAGGTACGCGTCGGACGCCCGCAGCGCTGCCGTCAGCGCGCCCATCGATTCCGCCGAGCCAGAGCCGACATGCACGACCCGCCCGCCGCGAACGCCGCTCTCGGCCAGCAGCTTCCTGGCCCGCGCCGCGGCCGCCTCATCAACCTGCCCGGCCGTCTCGCCGTGAGCCTGCCGAACCGGCAGCGCCGTCGCCGCACACGCAAACACAATCGCAAACGCCAGGAACTGTCTCATCGCTCACCTCTCATCGCCCGCCCCCGGTCAACATTAAATGCCGCCCCGGTTTTGTAACACATTCCAGTCGTAGCAAGTAGTGCCGAACTTGGCGGCCTGGACGATCCCCGGCCAATCGTCGCAATCGCTACGGTACGAAAGCCCGTCGAGCGGCGTTTATCTTGGGTGTGGAATCGGTTTCGGACAGGATGGGTTCTCGACGAACGCGAGGACGGCTCTGCGTTGCTGGAGACCGGCGACAAGCTGGCGGGCCAGCCGATCGAAACTCTCGTCAATCGCGGCTTGGCCACCGAGAGCCGCATACTCAAGGCCCCGCTGGCAGTCGCGGCCGGGGGATGGGGACAGTTGTTCTTGGAAATCATGCCGCCGGTCCACCCGCCGGAAGCTACCGGTACTCGGAGGGCGAAACCGGCCTCGGATATGGCTTGCAGGATTGTCCCGGGGGGGGGATAATCAAGCATAACAGTCTGGGATGGTCGGGGCCAGGAGTCACAGGGCAAGACCTTAGAACAAGGGGAAACGCATGGCCAGAATGAACCACGTCACGGCAAACGAATGCGGCAGGACATTGCTCCCGCGGGGAGCCAAACGGCTCTCGCGGGCTTGGCTTGCGCCGGTCCTGGGGGCTGCCGCGATTGCCGCGATTGCCGGCTGCAACCAGGAGTTGGATCAGTACCGGCGAATCGAGTTGGGGCGCCCGCTGGGCGGGAATACCACGCTCACGACGACGACGGCCCCTTCCGAATCAGGTCAGCCAATGATGCAGCGGGATATGTCTGTCTTCCCGCTGCCGTCGATTGTTGCCTTCAAGACCATGGGTGTCCTGGTTGGCCAGGACGGCAACGTGGTGGCGAAGAAATACACGGAAGTTGCCTATGAGCATTGGCTTGTCGCTCAAGTGGGGGCGTGTCGGTATTATCTGGAGGTGCAAGTACCTGATGAATGTTTCAAGGAGGTACCGGAAGGATGGGAGGATATCTCACCATCGTTCGATGCTTGGATGGATATTAACACGGCGGGCAGGGCGCTTTCTGAGGGGCTGTCCGAGTTTTCGCGAGGAATGTCAGGTGCTTTTGGCGGATCCTTCCGCGAGTACAGTGAGACCCTTGACATGCCGATCAACCCTGAGCGTCTCCGGCCAGGTGTGGCGGAACGCATTACCGCCCAGAATCCCACGCCGTTGGTCGACCCTGAACGCGACTTCGACCTAGCCGGCGATGACGTGGCTAAATTCCGGGCGGCCAAAGCCGAATTGCGCCTGGTGAAGACGGGCGACAGCCTGCACCTGCGAGCCGTCATGCGGGCTCCGAGAAACGCCAATCACGTCCCGGGTTACCTGGATTACGTGACCCGGCAGATAGAGTCGACGACGCCACCGCCCGAAACCCCGAATCTCATGTGTGCCCCGCTGCTGATGATCAACAGCTTCTCAATGGCGATGTACTTCGGCGGGCGAACGGGTTGGCCGGGCGCGTTCGTCAACCACACGGAGGATTTTCAGGGCGTTACGCGAGAAGGCTTTGATCGCCGGATCGATTTCCGCGACGGCGGAAAGGCGAGGATTCGCAATCTTGGCAATCGCAGAGTCCGCGTCGAGTTCGAATTTCTGCGCATAATCGACCCGTTCTTCATCATCCCCATGATCGAATGCAGCGGCAAGTCGCCTGAACGGAAGATCGAGACTCGTTACCGGTAGTCATCATTCCGGGGGCATCGGACCTTGCCCAAATCCCGCAGCCGTGGTACTATTCCCCGCTTGTATGCCCGTCCGCGTCTGCGGCAGGCCATGCTTGGCTACTCTTGGTTGGATAGCGACAAAAGGATAGACCGATGCGAATAGCTGTTATTGGCGGCGACGGGACCGGGCCGGAGGTTGTGGCTGAGGGGCTCAAGGTTCTCAAGGCCGTCAGCGATAGGGTGGGCTTCGAGTACACCACCAAGGACTTTGACTTCAGCGGCGAACGATACCTCAAGGCGGGCGGCAACCCCGACGAGCCGTCGATCCCGGTCATTCACGACCACGAGATCGCCGAACTGCGGACCTACGACGCGATGTACCTCGGCGCCGTCGGGCATCCGAAAGTCGCCCCGGGCATCCTGGAAAAGGGCGTGCTGCTTAGGCTGCGGTTCGAGTTGGACCAGTACATCAACCTTCGCCCGGTGAAGCTCTACCCCGGCGTCTACACGCCGCTGAAGGACAAGAAGCCCGAGGACATCGACTTTGTCGTCGTCCGCGAGAACACCGAGGGCATCTACACGGGCATGGGCGGCGTGCAGTACAAGGGCACGGCGGCGGAGGTCTCCACGCAAATCAACTGCACGACGCGTTTCGGGGCCGAGCGGGCGATCCGCTACGCCTTCGAGGTCTGCCGTCGCCGCAACAACCCCAAGAAGATGCTCACGCTGGTACACAAGACTAACGTTCTCACCTTCGTCGGCGGGACCTGGTATCGGGCATTCATGGAAATTGGCCAGGAATATCCCGACATCAAGAAGGACTACAACCACGTCGATGCGTGCTGCATGTGGTTCGTCAAGAACCCCGAGTACTACGACGTGATCGTTACCGATAACATCTTCGGTGACATCATCACCGACCTTGCAGCCATCATTCAGGGCGGACTCGGCGTCGCGGCCGGGGGAAACATCAACCCCGAGGGCGTGAGCATGTTCGAGCCCATGGGCGGCTCGGCGCCGAAGTACACTGGCAAGAACGTGATAAACCCCATCGCGGCGATCGCGTCGCTGGGGATGTTGCTCCGCGAGACCGGCAACAACAAGGGCGACCTGCGGCTGGTGGATGCCGGCAACCGCGTGGAGGCGGCCGTTATGGCCACCACGCCGAAGATGCAGACCCAGGCGGCCGGCAAGATGGGCTTCTCGACCACCGAGGTCGGGGACATCGTCGCCGCCGCGGTCGCCGAGGCGAAGTGACGGCTTCGAAAAGAAGGTCTTAGGGGTCGGCGGAGGTGAGCGACATTTCTTCATGGCGGATCATAACACATTATACAACCATCAGTTGATGGGGTATAATGCTTCAGGCTTCAGGGGGAAGGCTTCAGACTTCAGGCTA
>JAUWQU010000708.1 GCA_030610965.1 Phycisphaerae bacterium | reverse complement strand
ACCGGCCCCGGCCGGCCCGTGCGGGCGATGTAAAACGCCTCCTTCATCGTCCGCCCAAGGTCGTCCACACTGGTGACCAGGAAGTTGTGCTTGGTGATCGGGCGGGTGATGCCTGTGACGTCCGCCTCCTGGAAGGCGTCGTTGCCTATCAGGTTGCTGCGGACCTGCCCCGTAAAGGCCACCAGCGGCACCGAGTCCATGTACGCCGTGGCCAGGCCGGTAACCAGGTTGGTCGCGCCGGGCCCGCTGGTGGCGATGACCGCGCCGGTCTTGCCGGTAGAGCGGGCGTACCCGTCAGCCATGTGGGCGGCGCCCTGCTCATGACGGGTCAGTACGAACTTGATCGGCGAATCGTAGAGCGCGTCGAAGATCGGAATCACCGTCCCGCCGGGGAACCCGAAGAGAATCTCCGTGCCCTCGTCCCGAAGGACCTCGGTGAAAATACGCGCGCCAGAAACGCCGATAAAGCTCCGCGGCGCCGATGCCGCTCCCGGGGCGTCTGTCTTGTCCGTCATTGCTCGTCCTCGTCTAGGTTGTTGTCACGCCAATAACATACACCGTACGCCGCCGGGCGGAAACCCCCAGGCCCAAGCGAAAAACAACTGCCGGAAGAAGGGGGAAAAGGCCCGCGACGGCGGGAATTCGAAGTGCCGGCCGCTACACGCAAAAAAACGCGCGCAGCGACCTATAGTACCGCGACTACAAGCAGCGCGAACCAGAACCCGCCCCCGCCGATACGTGCGGAGAAGGACGAGCCAAGCTGAAAAGCGTTCGCGTTCATCGTCCCACAATGATACGGGCGGGCGGCGTAGTTGTCAAGCCTCGTGTGAGATATGGAGTGCGTTACCAAAGCCCCGGCCTTGCATGGCCGGGGATCTGTGGAATCCAACGCCCCGACCCCGCGACAGCATCAGGCCCGTCTACAGCCCGTCTACTGGCTGGGCTGGCCGGTGATCTTCAGGACGTACGCGTGGTCCAGATCCGCGGGCTTTTGCTGGGGCAGGCGGACTTCCAGACCGTTTTCGTGTTGGGTGAAATCTATCTTGGCCGGGCTGCCCAGCAGGTCGATTTGGGTGATCCGTTTTTCCAGGCCGGCCGTGCCGAGGTCTTCCAAGGCTGTCGCGCCGCCGGCGGGCCAGGCCAGGCAGATGGCGTAGAAGGTGTCGCCCTTCGTCGTGTAGCGGACGTCCCCGCCGCCGAACTTCTTCCAGTGGCGGGTGCCGTAGATCGCTTCGCCGTTGCGGGCCAGCCAGGCGCCCATGGCCTCCAGGATGTTTATCGTCGCGCCGTCCAGCGTGCCGTCGGCCTTGGGCGGAACGTTGAGCAAAAGGTTGCCGTTTTTGCTGACGATGTCGATGAGTTTGTGGATGGCCTCCGTGGGCGTTATGTATGGTCTGGCGGGGTTGTAGCCCCACGGGCCGATCGAGGCGTCGGTCTGCCAGGCGGCCGCGCGGATGGCGTCGGACTGCCCGCCCTCGTAGTCCAGCGAGGCGATTCCCGTCACGTAAAGCCCGTGCCCCATCACGTCGTCGTAGTGCATCAGGTCCTTGATGAACATCACTGAATCGAGCTTGCCATGCCGCTCGACGCTGCGGTTGTAGTAGTGGGCCAGCACCTCCAGCCCGCTGCGGAAGCGGTCGTCGCCGCGGAAAGGGACCGCCCCATCGAAGTAAAGGTGGTCCGGCTCGTAGCGGTCGATGAGGTCCTTTATCCGCAGCACCCAAAGCCTTCGCCACTCGGGCGGGGGATTCAGGGGGTACCGCCGGCGCTGGTCCTGGCTGGGCGGAAGGTAGAAATCTCGCCAGGCCGGGTCGTTGCCGTCGTATGCCCCGCCGGCGTCACTGTTCTTGTTGGTGTTGACCCAACTGAAAGCGCGCGACAGGTGCGTCGTCACGCCGAACCGCAGGCCCGCTCGCAACGTCGCTTCGCGGAACATGCCGATGATGTCCTTCTTCGGCCCCATCTTCGCGGCGTTGAAGGCGTGGTGACGCGAGTCCCACAGGTCGAAGTTGTCGTGATGGACCGCGCACGGCGTGAAGTACCTCGCACCCGCCCGCTTGAAGAGCCCGACCATCCAGTCCGGGTCGAACTTCTCAGCCTTCCAGAGCGGGATGAAGTCCTTGTAGCCGAACTTCGCGGGATGGCCCCACGTCTCGATGTGGTGGAGGTTCTCCGGCGAGCCGGGAATGTACATCTGCCGCGGGTACCACTCGCCCTGCTCGGCCACGGAGTACACGCCCCAGTGAATGTAGATGCCGAACTTGGCGTCGCGGAACCAGTCAGCCGCCTTGTAGCCGAGGGCGAGGTTTTCCAGATCCGGCTTGAACGGCCCCGGCGCTATGGGGCTTATCGGGTATTCCATGTTCGATGCTCCTCTCGAAAAACCGGGCCAATAGCCTGACGACGTCGGCCCAAGTGTATCAGGCCGGGGCGGCTCTTGGTAGCCGGCAGCCGGCCTTTGCCCGGTCCAGCCGGGGCCCTTTCGCCTCGGCCCCGCACCGGATACGGCCGGAACTCACGGCCTTCGGGACGGTTGGATTCTAGGTGTTTGGTGTTTGATGTCTGGCGTCTCAAGGAGAGGACTTCCTAATGAATGTTCTTGTCGGCTGTTCATTTTCGCCCCAGCCGGCAGTTGGGCGTCTTAACCGTCTGTCTTGCCTGGCGTTGGTAGGTGCGGCCATGCTATGCGCGTGCGCCGGTTACGTGGCCGCTGCCGGGCGGAAGGCGCCTGCGACGCCGGACCTGGCGGGGCGGTGGGACAAGGAATATGACATCGTCAAGTCGGAGATTGCCGGCCGGCGGCGACTTGCCTCCCTGGCCCCGCAGACCTACCGGCAGGACTCGCTCATTCTGCAAGCCGATCGCGATCCGACGGACGTTATCCTCCGCCGCATGGAGGCCCTGGCGGGGCATATCCAGACACTGCCCGGCGCACAGGACCTGAAGGCTCTCAAGGCCGGGC
>JAUWQU010000663.1 GCA_030610965.1 Phycisphaerae bacterium | reverse complement strand
GGCTCGTTATCGGAGTGAGCGACATTTCTTCATGGCGGATCATAACACGTTCGACAACCATCAATTGATAGCGTCTGAGGCTTCAGACTTCAGACTTCAGGCTTCAGGAAAAACGGCGGGGGGGCACATCTGAGGCTTCAGGCTTCAGGAGAAGAAACAGGGGCCGGCAGTCGCGAAGCTCCCGCCGTTTTTGCTGCGCCTGAAGCCTGAAGTCTGAAGCCTTCCCCCTGAAGTCTGAAGCCTCTGTCTCGTGCATCGGCTGGGTAAAGCGCAGGCTGCCAGAAAGGAAGGTCGGCCACCTGTCGCCAGTGTAACGAAGCAGTAATGGCTTCCGGAATTACTGCGTGATAAGGTACTGTTCCGGGCGAATAGAAGAGAACGGTGCCTATGGGATATCGGCGGATCAATCGGCGGGGGTTCCTTCGGTTGTTCGCCGGCTGTGCTGCTGGGGCTGGGGCTTGCCTCAGTGGCCAGGGGGCAGCCAAGCCGGGCAGGCGCCCCAACGTCATCCTCATCCTTACCGATGACCAGGGCTACGGGCCCATGCACTGTCACGGCGACCGGCACATCCGGACGCCGCACATGGACCGGCTGCACGGCGAAAGCGTGCGATTCACGAACTTCCACGTACAGCCGAACTGCGCCCCGACGCGCGCGATGCTGCTGACGGGCAGGCCCGCGCTGAAAAATGGAGTGTGGGCGACGATTCGCGGCCGGTCGCTGTTGCGGCGTGGCGAAGTGACGATCGCCGACTCGTTCAGGGCCGGCGGTTACAGGACGGCCATCTTCGGCAAGTGGCATCTGGGCGACAACTACCCCTTCCGGCCGCAGGATCGCGGCTTTGAGGAGGTGCTGGTTCACGGCGGCGGCGGGGTCGGCAACATACAAGACTATTGGGCGAACAACTATTTCGACGATCACTACCTGCACAACGGCAAGTGGGTCGAGTACGAGGGCTACTGCACCGACGTGTGGTTCAACGAGGCGATGAAGTATATCGAAAAGCGCCGCGCGGAGCCTTTCTTCGCCTACATCTCCACAAACGCCCCGCACCTGCCGCTGGCGGTGCCCAATAGCTACTCCCGTCAGTATGCCAAGCTGCCCGCACAGGGGAAGAAGAACGTCGAGGCGATCGCGGCTTTCTATGGAATGATCGCGAACATAGACGACAACCTCGGCCGTCTCCGCGCGAAGCTGTCGGCGCTCGACCTCGACAGGGACACCATCCTGATTTTCATGTCCGATAACGGGACGACGATGCAGTTCGCGACGTGGAACGCCGGCATGAGCGGCGGCAAGGGCAGCGTGCTCGAAGGCGGACACCGCGTGCCGTTCTTTTTGCACTGGCCCGGCGGCGGGTTTGCCGAGGGCCGCGACGTGGACGTGCTCACGACCGGCATGGACCTGAGGCCGACGCTTGAGGACATGTGCGGCCTGCCGCGCCCCGACGGGCCGGCGCCGGACGGTGAGAGCCTGGCGCCCTTGCTGCGAGGCGAGAAGCCCGCGTGGCTCGGCAGGACCATCTGCCTGGACCTTCAGAGACAGCAGCGCACCCCGAGCAAGGCCAATCCGCATGCCATCATGCAGGGCAAGTGGCGATTCACGATGGGCAAGCTTTACAATCTTGCCGACGATCCCGGGCAAAGGAAAGACATCAAGGCCGAGCATCCCGAACTGGTCCGGGAGTTTGAAACATTCCATGACCGGTGGTGGAAGGAGATGGCCGACCGCGATTTCGCCGCCGGCCACGAGGCCATCATCGGCTCCGATCGCGAAAACCCGTGCCTGCTGACCGCGCACGACGTCAGCGAGGCCGTCGCATGGAATCACGACCAGGTCCTGGCCGGCGTTCCTGCGAGCGGGTTCTGGGAAGTCGAAGTCCAGCGCGACGGCGAGTACGAGTTCGTGCTTCGCCGCTATCCCGTCGAGGCGGGGGCTCCCATTTGCGGCACGATTGCGGTGCCCGAACGGCTGCGCAAGTTCAATTACTTCGCCAGACGCTACGACTACGCCGTCAGCAACGAGCGCAGCAAGGCCATCCCCGTCGCAAGGGCATCGATTTCGATAGGTTCCTTCCGCGCCGCCAAGCCGGTTGTGCCCAAAGCGGCCGCCCCGTCGGCCGCCTACGCGACCACCGCCCGCGGCGAGGTGACGGGGGTGAAGTTCATCGCCGCCCTCAAGGCGGGTAAGACTCGCCTGGCCGCCCGGTTCGAGGACAAGGCGGGCGAGCATCTCACCAACGCTTACTACGTATACGTGACCAGGCGGTAAGGGCCCAGGGCGCCGACAGGGCGCTATTGCCGGTCGCCGTTGGGTT
Source organism: Phycisphaerae bacterium (assembly GCA_030610965.1). Lineage (GTDB taxonomy): Bacteria > Planctomycetota > Phycisphaerae > SM23-33 > SM23-33 > JAUWQU01. Next base: position 854 of record JAUWQU010000663.1, on the reverse strand, counting down.
GGGGCGTCTTTTCGCCGTTGGCGGCCTTGCCGTTGGCGGCCTTGCCGGTGGCGGCCTTGCCGTTGGCGGCCTCGCCGTTGGGCTGGTTGGCGGCGTGTTCGCTGGGGGCGGGTTTCTCGTTGGCGGGCGCCGGATAGGCGATTCGGGTGTGGTGCATGCTGCAGAGGCTCTTTACCAGCGACAGCTCGACCTGGTGGACTTCCTTGAGCGTCAATCCGCATTCGTCGAGTTGGCCGTCCATCAGGCGGCGGTTGACCATGATGTGGATCTGGCTCTCGATCCGCCCCGGGGTGGGCTCGCTCATGGCGCGGATGGAGCTCTCGGCCGCGTCGGCGAGCATGAGTATGGCGGGCTCCTTGGACGTCGGCTTGGGGCCCGGGTAGCGGAACTCCGCTTCGTCCGGGGCGCGGTCGGCGGCTTCCTTTCGCTGCTCGGTCGCGGCGTGGTAGAAGTACTGCACCAGCGTCGTGCCGTGGTGGGAGGCGATGAACTCGTGGAGGACCTTCGGCAGGCCGTACTCGCGGGCCAGTTCCAGGCCGTCCTTCACGTGCCCGATGAGTATCAGCAGGCTCATGGCCGGGGAGAGCTTGGCGTGCTTGGACAGCGAGCCGGCCTGGTTTTCGATGAAGTAGTCGGGCTTGTTGACCTTGCCGATATCGTGGTAGTAGGCCCCGACTCTGGCAAGCAGGCCTCGCGCGCCGATGGCGTCTGCCGCGGCCTCGCACAGCGAGCCGAGCTGGAGCGAATGGTTGTACGTGCCCGGGGCCTCCATCGCCAGCCGCTTGAGCAGCGGCCTGGAAGCGTCGCACCACTCCAGCAGCGTAAGGCTCGTGGCGACGTGGAAGACGCTCTCG
>JAUWQU010000559.1 GCA_030610965.1 Phycisphaerae bacterium | reverse complement strand
TGGCCGGTCGCCCCTCTTTTTCTGCAAGGTAATCGGCAGTCGAGGCATATTCGGCCCAGTTCCTCGGGGCCTGCATTGACCCGCTGGCCCCGGGATTGGCCCAGACAAGCGTGCGTGTCTGAGGCCATTGCTCCTTTTGAAAAGGCTCGTCTTTGGTTGACCCCTTTGAATCCAGACCTTCGACGGCGTGCAGAGGGGCAGTTGCCAGAATAACGATGCCAATGGCGGATGCGAAACGGAGGGGCCGCATATGGTTATCCTTACATGTGTTGTCAGGCGTTGGCTGACGGAGGCGGTTCCATCCCGGTTCGATCCCCGGCGCGATACGGCGCTCGGTTCTGTCCCGGGTCGGATCACTTGATGGTTACGGCCTGATGCCTCGGCGTTTTCTCGTCGATCGTCAGTGCCTGCTCGCGCACCGTTCCATCGCTCAGCCGCAGGCGCAGCGTGTAGCTGCCGGGTTCCCGCACCGCCAGCGTGAACTGTGCGGGCCCGCAGCAGCCGACGCCGATGTTCGTGCCGATCCAGCGATGCGTCACGGCCTTGCCCTTGTCGTCGATCAGCGTCAGCCGGCTGCCCAGCACGCCCTTGCCGGCGGCGGGCCTGACGGTCACGATCCGCGTCTGGATCTGCTTGCGGATATCGTTTGTCGTGCTGACCTCGGCTTGTTTGGGCCGGTCGGTCAGTGTCTCGTTGATCAGCAGCGACAGCTTGCCGTTCAGCCCGCCGACCAGCATGTCCACGGCCCCGTCGTTATTGACGTCGCCGGTGGCCAGCCCCCAGGCCGGCTGGTTGTACACGGCCGGGGGGAACACTTTGCCGCCCTTGTACTTTTCCGACATCATGAACGAGGCATAGCCGCGGTTGGCCACGTAGAACGATGAGATCCCCTTCATTCGGCTGGCGGCGTACAGGTCCACCGTGCCGTCGGCGTTGAAGTCTTCGGCGACGGCCATCATCAGCCCGGCCACCGGGTCCTGTATCTCATTGCCGGAGCCGATCACGTCCGCCAGGGACCCGCCGTCTTCGCAGACCAGCATCTTGTGGTCGCCGGCGACGAGGTACGCGCTCGGCATGGACGGCCTGACAATGGTGCCGAATGCCGCCGTGCCGCCGCTTAGCCCCTTGTCCGGGTCGCCGATCTCGGCCGACTCGAAGACGCCGCCGGCATCCTGCCAGAGCAGGTATCCCGGCCCGGCCAGGTAGATCAGGTCCGTTCGCCCGTCGACATCCCAGTCGCAGGCCTCGAAGTACCCCGTGAGCCCCTCGCCGTTGGCTTCATCGGTCAGGCCGGCATCCTCGGTCTTGTCGGCGAACGCGCCGCCGCCCTTGCCCGGGTTTACGTACAGAGATAAGCCTTCGTCGACGAAGGAGGCCACGACGTCCGGATACCCGTCCCCGTTTAACTCGACGAACGCCGCGCTCAGGCAGCCGGCCGGGGCGGGCACGTCGCTGCTCCTGGTGAACTTGCCGCCGGCCTGCCGATAGAGCACGCCGTCCAGCAGCAGATCGGCGTCGCCGTCGGCATCGGCGTCGGCGAGGCTGCAACTGACGCTCTTTGTTCCCGTCAGGCCGAACGCGTCGGTCTTATCGGCGAACGCGCCTTGCTCGTCCTGGATGAACAGGCGGTTGCCCGCGGCGCAGCAGGCGAGCAGGTCGCACCGGCCGTCGCCGTTGACATCGTAAATGGCCACGCCGCGCAGGGGCTTATCGAGGCTGGCGATGGCCTTGGCCGAGAACCGCTCCAGCGGCACCGCGGGGAAATAGGCCACGCCGCCGGCGGTGTCCTGCATCATCTCCCACAAGCTCGCGGGCTCGCCGTTGAAGGTGCCGAACATTATCTCGCTGCTGGAAGGGTCCACGCCGATGTCGGCGTTGGACAGGATCTGCCAATTGCCCTGCCCGTCGATCATGGTCGCGAGATACCAGACGCCCCTTCCGATGTAGTAAAGGATGTCGTTTTCGTGCCTGGCGCGGGTCTTGCCGACGTAAGCGACTATTCTTTGCCCCTTGCTCAGCGACAGGATCGCATCGGCGAGCTGTTCGCCCTGTACCCGCAGCGTTATCTGCTTGGCCGTGAAATTGCCCTTGGAGACCCCATCGAGCTTCAGCAAGGCCGTCCTCGCCTTGGAGTCGATGGCCGTCACGCTGCACGCGACCACGCAGACATAGCGGCCGGCCAGGTGCGAAGGCTGAAGCTTGGGATTGATGACCGCCCACAGCGGCGATGCCGCGCAAATGCATACCGATACGATTATTAGCAGTTGTCTCTTCATAACGTACTCTCCACGGCCCTTCCGGGGCCGGCAAGTGAGTAAAACCGACGTTCTTCACGCCGGTTACGGCTGAAGAGCGTCGATGCGCTGGAGCGGGGGCGTTTTCCCGTCCACACTTTCCGGCGGCGCGAGTATATAGGGTTAGAGGTCGGACAATGGCAACCGAACCGAGCGACGAACAGTTGATGGGCAGCCTGGCCGCCGGCGAGGCCCAACTGAGCTTGTCCTACAAGCTGACCGCCCGGATGCCGCTCAGCGCGGTCGCCGCGCCGACACGCCTGTATCCCTACTACGAACCCGACAGCATGGCCTCCGATTCGCCGACGAGGTTCACGGTTAAGTAGCACTTGCTGACCTCGCGGTCCGTGATAGAATTGCCGGAAAGGTCGACGGCGGTCGTCGGCCGCGGGCCATCCGGGGAAATCCCGGGGAAATGAGGACTCACGTGCATAACACACTGAAGGCGATCTCGTTGGCCGTAGGGTGCCTGGCCTCCGCCGCCTGCGCGCAGTCGCCTGCCGCGACAGGGACCATGGAAACCGAGACGAGGAGGATCGTCTCTCAGTACAAGGCGATGGTCCCCAATCCGGCAAAGGGCACGCCCAGCAAGCCGGTCGTCACCGGCCCGCTCCTGGGCAACGGCGCCATGGGCGGCTGTATCAGCGCGATTGACAAGGGCCCGCGGTTCTGGCTGTGCAAGAATGATTTCTGGAAGCTGAGCGATCGCGCCCTAAGCGGCGGCCCGCGCGTCTTCGGCGGCCTGGACGTGAAACTGCCCGAATACGGCGGCGGCTCGCCTGTGGAGCAGAGATTGTACGAGGCGGTGACGCTATCGACGTACAGTCGCGGCAAGCGCGGCAAGGTAGATGGCCGAGTGGAGATGCGGTCCTGGGTGGCTGCCAGCGAGAATATGCTGGTCGTCGAGATGACGGCCTCGGGCCAGGACGCGAATGTGGAGGTGAATCTGTGGGTCCAGGAGGGCAATGACGCCGAGGTCGCCACCGGCGCGGATAGCGACAGTCAGTGGGTGACGCGCAGATTCGCCAAGGACGTCAAGATCGCGACCGAGGCGGCCTGCGCCGCAAGGTCGATCGGGGCCAAGGGCGCGAAGTTCAGCATCAAGGCCGGCCAGACCGTTACGATTCTTGCCGCCATGCGAAGCGCTTTCAAGAGCAAGACTCCCCTTGCCGACGTCCGCGCGAGGATCGGCGGCATGGGTCCGGCCGGCCTGGCGGAGTTGAAGAAGAAACATGCCGCCTGGTGGCGAGATTTCTGGGCCAAGTCGTTTGTCGAGATCGGCGACCCGCTGATCGAGCAGCGTTACTACCTTTCGAATTACGTGATGGCCTCCGCCAGCCGAGACCCGAACTTCCCGCCCGGCATTTTCGGAACATGGAACACCACCGACACCCCCGGGTGGATGGGC
>JAUWQU010000280.1 GCA_030610965.1 Phycisphaerae bacterium | reverse complement strand
GGAAAGATCGCGGGGTCGCCCGCGGGCGCGAAGCCGGGGGGGATTTAGCTGGTGCTACGTGGGGCGGAGAAGTTACATTTTTCCGGTCCAACACCCGCGGCTCGGCGGGCGGTTATACTACATGGTTGGGCTTTCGCGCGTACTTTGGTTTTTTTCGAGGACAGAAACGTGGATCGTCGTGAGTTCCTGAAGTCGTCAGTGGCCGCCGCAGGTATGGTGGCGGGGGTGTCTGCAATCGCGAGTCGGGCTGATGCACAGGAAGCCCCGGCCCCGGCCGAGAAAAAGCCGGCGGTTCTGAAAATCTCCAGCCAGGAAAGCCGCGTGCCCGGCAAGACCCTTCGCGAGAAGGTCGAGAAGCTCCAGTCATGGGGCGCCGTGGGCGTGGAGATCACCGGGGCCTCGAAGGTCCCGGATCGCGTCGGCGAGATCAAGGACGCCGTCAAGGGCACGGACGTCGTCGTCAGCGCGGTCTGCGCCGGATACTTCCAGCTCATCGACCCCGACGAGGAAAAACGCAAGGCGGGCGCCCAGCGGCTCAAGGACCTATGCGGCCCGGCCGGGGAAATCGGCTCGACGGGCATCATCATTGTCCCGGCGTTCAACAACCACCCCCAACTGCCGCACAAAGAGGCGCGGAAGGTTCTGGTGGACCTGCTGGGGGAGATCGGCGAGGTCGCCCGAAAAGCCGGCACGCGGCTCATGCTGGAGCCGCTGAACCGGGGCGAGGCGTATTTCCTTCGCCAGTTGGCCGACGCGGCGAGCATCTGCCGCGACGTAAACAACCCCGGCGCCGCCATGATGGGCGACTTCTACCACATGTGCAAGGAAGAGACGAGCGACTGCGGCGCGTTCCTGTCGGCCGGGAAGTACCTGCACCACATTCACCTGGCCAGCCGGACGCGAAAGCTGCCGGGCCAGGACGAGCGCAGCTTCGTCGACGGCTTCCGCGGGCTCAAGATGATCGGCTACCAGGACTTTTGCAGCCTGGAATGCAGCGTCAAGGGCAAGGCCGACGTGGAGATTCCCAAGTCGTTCCGCTTGCTCGAAAAGCAGTGGAAAGAAGCGACGGTCTGATACGGAAAACAGAAACCTACAGCCAGCATCCCAGATACACGAGGAGAACCATGGCAAACGAAAGTAAAGGCAAACGACATGGCGGGCAGCAATCGCGCCGCGATTTCCTGAAGGCCACCGCCCTCTCGGCGGGGGCCGTCGTGCTGGCGGGCGCTCGCCTGCCGTCGGCTTACGCGGCCGGGTCGGATACGATCAAGGTCGGCGTGATCGGTTGTGGCGGCCGGGGCACCGGTGCGGTCAAGGACTGCCTCAAGGCCTCGCCGGGCGTGCAGATATGGGCGATGGGCGACCTTTTCCCGGACCGCCTGGCCAGGTCGCACGCGGGCCTGAGCAAGAACTACACGGACAAGGCCCAGTTCGACGTCCCCGGTGATCGGCGATTCGCCGGCTGGGACAACCACGAAAAGGTCATCGCCTCGGGCGTGGACATGATCATCACGGCGACTCCGCCGGGATTTCGGCCCATGGTTCTCAAGGCCGCCATCGACGCCGGCAAGCACGTGTTCATGGAAAAGCCCGTCGCGACCGACCCCGTCGGCATTCGCTCGGTTATCGAGTCGTCCAGCAACGCCGATGCCAAGAAGCTGGCGATCGTGGCCGGCACGCAGCGCCGCCACCAGGGCTCGTATGTCGAGACGATGAAGCGAATCCACGACGGCATGATCGGCGAGCTGGTCAGCGGGCAGTGCTACTGGAACCAGGGCCTGCTGTGGGTCCACAAGCGAAAGCCCGAATACAGCGACATGGAATGGCAGGTCCGCAACTGGCTGTACTTCACCTGGATGTCGGGCGACCACATCGTCGAGCAGCACGTTCACAACCTCGACGTGGTCAACTGGGCCTTCGGCGGTATGCCGGCCCTGGCGTATGGCATGGGCGGCCGGGCCGCGAGAAAGAGCGAGGACTGCGGCAACATCTACGACCACTTCTGCATCGAGTTCGAGTACGCCAACAAGGCCCGCACGATCAGCATGTGCCGCCAGACCAACAAGGCCTCCGGCCGGGTCGGCGAGCGCGTGGTGGGCACCAAGGGCTACACGGACTTCCGCGGGAGAATCTTCGATCACAAGGGCAACGAGCTCTGGAAGTACGAAGGCCCGAACGCCAACCCGTACGTCTGCGAGCACGCCGACCTGGTCGCCGGCATCCGCTCGGGCAAGCCGCTCAACGAGGGCAAGCGGGTCGCCGAAAGCACCCTGACTGCCATCGCCGGTCGAATGAGCGCATACACCGGCAGGGCGATGAAGCTGGAATGGGCGCTCAATAGCTCCAAGCTCGACCTGGTGCCCGAGAAGCTGGCGTTCGGCCCGCTGGAGGTCCGGCCGGTATCCAAGCCGGGCACGACGGCGCTGGTTTGAGCGGCAGAGGCTGGCAGGGACTTATCTGGAATCCGAATCGAAAAGGAATGCAGCAATGGGCAATCAAGACATAAACGGGACAAAGGGAATCACGAAGGCCTCCGTCTTGGCCGGCATGGCCGTCGCGGGCGCGTCGGTAAACATGGCTTCGGGTCAGGGCACGGACCGCGTCCGCATCGGCCTGATCGGCTGCGGCGGCCGGGGCACCGGCGCCGTCGGCGACTCGATGAAAGCCGACCCGACCGTGACTATCTACGGCGTGGCCGACCTGTTCGAATCGAGGGCCAAGGGCGCCGCCGACCGGTTCGCCAAGCAGTACAAGGATCGCTGCAAGATCACGCCGGACACGATCTTCTCGGGCTTCGACGCCTACCGCAAGCTGGCGGCGATGGACCTCGACTACGTTGTGATGGCCACCCCGCCGGCGTTCCGCCCGTACCACCTGCGCGCGTGCATCGAGGCCGGCAAGAGCGTGTTCATGGAAAAGCCCGTCGCCGTGGACCCCGCGGGCGCGCGCTCGGTCATCGCCTCGGGCAAGCTGGCCGAGGAGAAGGGCCTGTGCATCACCTGCGGCACGCAGCGCCGTCACGCCACGAACTACATGAACACCATCGAGCAAATCCACCAGGGCGCCATCGGCGAGCTCGTCGGCGGGCAGTGCTACTGGAACGGCGGGGGGATCTGGTATCGCGGCGTCGAGCAGGGCCAGACCGAACTGGAATGGCAGTGCCACAACTGGTACCACTGGAACTGGCTGTCGGGCGACCAGCTCGTCGAGCAGCACGTGCATAACATCGACATCATCAACTGGTGCTTCGGCGGCCCGCCCGCGAAGCTCCTCGGCATGGGCGGCCGGCTCACGCGGGATTACTCCAAGCAGGCCCGCGAAGCCGCCATCAAGCTCAACGGCGACGACAAAAAGGCCAAGCTCTACGAGGGCGACATCTTCTGCCACGTCGGCACGGAGATGACCTATCCCAACGGCGCGAAGGTGCTCAGCATGGGCCGACACGCGCCCAAGAGCACCAGCCGCGTCAACGAACGCATCGTCGGCACCAAGGGCCACAGCGACTGCTGCAGGTCCATCGTGGACTGGAAGGGCGAGAAGATCTGGTCCTTCGAGGGCAGGGGCACTGGCGGACGGACCGAGGAGCACGCCGTGCTCATCGAAGGCATGAAGAACAAGAAGCCCGTCAACGAGGCCAGGCGAATCGCCGAAAGCACGCTGACAGCCATCGGCTGCCGCATGAGCGCATACACCGGCCGGGAAATATCGTGGGATTGGCTGCTGAACTCTTCCAAGCTCGAGTACCTCCCCCCGGAGGTCGAAAAACAGCTAAAGCCCGGCCCGGGCATCTTCCACGAGATAGCCGTACCCGGCCAGACCCCGCTTATCTGAGCCGCCAGGCCGACGAAAAAAAGCACCGGCAAAACCAGCGCCGGCCGCGAGCGTGCCCCAACGCACCCGCGGTCGGCGTTCGTTGTCGGCGACAAGGAAGCCTGACGTACACCCCGGGGATGCCGCAGCATTGGTTTTGCGCCGTATCGCCGGCCCGTGAGCGACATTTCTTCATGGCGGATCATAACACATTATACAACCATCATTGGATGGGGTATAAGGCTTCAGACTTCAGGCTTCAGGAAAAACGGCCGAGGCGTACATCAGGCATCAAGGATAATGCCAGCGAATCCGCCAACTCGAATGCCCGCAACTTGGTGTGATCCCGCATGGGTTCAATTTCAGGCACGGGCCAGGAAAAAAGAATCCGAAAACAAGAGAAGAGGCTACAGGCTTCAGGCAACAAGAGAAGAGGCTACAGGCTACAGGCTACAGGCTACAGGCTTCAGGAGAAGAAACAGTGGCCGGCAGTCGCGAAGCTCCCGCCGTTTTTGCTGCGCCTGAAGTCTGAAGCCTGAAGCCTGAAGCCTCTGTCTCGCGGTGCATTGTGTGCATCGGCCGGGTAAAGCGCAGGCTGCCAGAAAGGAAGGGCGCACACGCGGCTCTGCGGTAATCCTTTTGGTCCTTGTCGCGCGAGGGCGGTTTTGGTAGTTTCTTGCGGATTTGCCCGTGGCGAACGGGTTGGTATGCGCGCCCGGCCGGCGAGTAACGGATTGCGACTAGAGGAAGCCGAAGGATATGCCACGAAGGGATGACCTGAAGACCATCATGCTCATCGGGTCCGGGCCGATCGTTATCGGCCAGGGCTGCGAGTTCGATTATTCCGGCACGCAGGCCTGCAAGGCCCTGCGCGAGGAGGGGTATCGAATCGTCCTGGTCAACTCCAACCCGGCGCCCATCATGACCGATCCGGAGTTCGCCGACCGCACATACATCGAGCCGATAACACCCGACGCCGTCGCAAAGATCATCGATAGGGAGCGCCCCGATGCGCTGCTGCCGACGCTCGGCGGGCAGACGGGCCTCAACACGGCCGTGGCCGTGGCGGACAACGGCACGCTGGCCAAGTTCGGCGTCGAGATGATCGGCGCGACACGGGAGGTCATCCACCGGGCCGAGGACCGCACGGAGTTCAAGAACATCTGCCTTGGCATCGGCCTGGACATGCCGCAAAGCGGCGTCGCGCACAACATGGGCCAGGCGCGGCAGATCGCCGACGAGGTGGGCCTGCCCGTGTGCATTCGCCCGGCCTACACGCTGGGCGGTACTGGTGGGGGGTTCGCCTTCAACCGCGAGGAGTTCGAGACCATTGCCGCCCGCGGCCTGGAGTATTCGCCGATCAGCGAGATCCTGATCGAGGAATCCGTGCTCGGCTGGAAGGAGTACGAGCTGGAGGTCATGCGCGACAAGGCGGACAACGTGGTCATCGGCTGTTCGATCGAGAACTTCGACCCGATGGGCGTTCACACGGGCGACTCGATCACCGTTGCTCCGGCCCAGACGCTTTCGGACAAGGAATACCAGCTCATGCGGGACGCCTCGATCGCGATTATCCGCGCTATCGGCGTCGAAACCGGCGGCAGCAACATCCAGTTCGCCGTCGATCCCGTCACCGGCCGGATGATTGTCGTCGAGATGAACCCCCGCGTCAGCCGGTCGTCGGCACTGGCGTCCAAGGCCACGGGTTTTCCCATCGCCAAGATCGCCGCCAAGCTGGCCGTGGGCTACACGCTCGACGAGCTCCGCAACGACATCACCCGCGAGACGCCCGCCTGTTTCGAGCCGACGATCGACTACGTGGTGACGAAGATTCCGCGATGGACGTTCGAGAAGTTCCCCGAGGCCGACGAGACGCTCACCACGCAGATGAAGAGCGTCGGCGAGGCGATGAGCATCGGCCGGACGTTCAAGGAGAGCCTCCAGAAGGGCATCCGCTCGATGGAGGTCAAGCGATACGGCCTCGGCCTGGACGCCAACGACAAGTGGCTCGCCGGCCGGCGCGAAGCCGAAGACGCCGAGTGGCCCCTGCCTGATGAACTGCTGCGGCGTAAGCTACAGGTGCCCTGCCAGGGCCGGC
>JAUWQU010000665.1 GCA_030610965.1 Phycisphaerae bacterium | reverse complement strand
CCGGGGGGGAACCGGTTCGAAAGGGGATCGTATTCAGATTTCGATTTCAGACCTTATCGACATCCGCTTGCCAAGTCAACCACCTTCCCAAGCGAACCCCGATCCGGGTTCTATAATAACATCATTAGCGATTCGTGCAAGCGAAATTCCGATAATTGCCGTAATTTGCTATCTGCCGCTCTATGAAAGACTTATCGGGCATTTACCTGTTTGTCGGCAAGAATCGCAGAATTAGGCCCCTCGCGCGTCAGAGCGTCCTTCTCTACGGAATCAGGAAAGCATCGTCCATTTCCTTACGCCGGCCGAGCGATTCCTGCGAGCTGGCGGACATGTAAATATCGTCTTCCGGGAAGTTGGGATTGTTCGCGTCTGTGATCCACTTGACGGACTGATCCCACCGGCCGACGTTCTGGCCGACGTGCCTGTGATTCGGCGAGTTGCGGCGGAGTTTCTTGCTGAGTGGGTCCCCATTGCTGTTCTTAAGATTTTCGTAGTCCTTGAGCGTCTGTTCGCCAAAGGTGCATCGCGGGTTCTGGTCGGCCAGGACCGGCAGCGTTCCGGGCACCTTGTCCATGGTCATCATGGCCGCGAGGTTGCCCTCGGGATCGGCGGAAGTTTTCCACTGCGCGTTGTAGACCATCGAGATGAAGCTGTACGACAGAGTGCTGACGCCCGTTGACGTGTCGTATGTGAAAGCCTCGCCGTCCATCTCCATCATTTTGAAATTCCGCGAACTCTTGGCCTCCTGGCAGAGGAACAACTCGCGCTGGCAATACTTGCTGTCGATCAGCCGCGCCAGGCAACCCGGGTTGCCTTTCACCATGTCGCCCCAGTTGCCGGTCTCGGGGCCGGGATATTTGCTCCCGCTCTTGGGCTTCACCGCGGGCAGGCGCATCTTCGAGTCCGAGCGGGCGTAAAGCACCGCCCCGCCTATGATCGAGCGGACGTTGCTGGCGCAGGCGCGCCGGCGGGCCTGGGTGATCGCCCTGCTCAGCGCCGGCGTGAGCATGGCCATGAGAATCCCCATGATCGCGACGACCGTCAGCAGTTCGGTCAGTGTGAACCCCCCGGCGAATCGCCGGGCACGGCTTTCGACGGATTTCGGCATGGTAGTCATAACACTATTGTATACCCGAAGGGGCCTCCAGGTCAATGCCGGCATTGACAACTTGACCGTCCTTTCGCGCGCTTGCCGGCCAGGCCCGGTTCGGCCTGTCTCGGCCTGTCTCGGCCTTGCGTTGCCGCCCGCCGGGCGGGATAATCCCTATCGGGCGCCGACTGTGCCGCAAGGAGACTCCATGGACGAATCCGCCAAGCCGCGTGACGATCGACGTATCCACGGGCCGCCCGTGGTGATAACGACCGTGCTGAGCCTCGCCGCCGTCGCCAGCCTTTGCGGCGGGGCAGTGGCGGCCATGATAGTCCTGGTCTCCGGACAGCGCGGCAGCGAGATGAATTTCGACCACGTCCTCGTCGCGGCTGGGCTTGTGGTCGTCGGCATGCTCGCAGGCGCAGCGCTCTGGGCCGCGGGAATGCTGGTCCGCCGCCAGAGCCGCGCCAGCCTGCTCAAGGCCAGCGCCGATCGCACCCGGCTGGCGCGCCTGGGGGCGCCGGTCCCGCATGGTCAGGGCGGGAACGAACACCATTCGCACCTCGCGGACGCACCCGAGGGCCTCGTCTTCGCGCCGATCTCCGCGGCGCCGCGGGCCGCCCCCTTAGCCCCCGGCGGCCAGGCCGGCCCGCGCGGCGAGAGCCAAGTCCTCGAAGAGATCCTCGCCCAGCTCAAAGAACTCAACGAAAACATCCTGATGACCGACGAGCAGCGCCGCGCAAAGGCCCAACTCCGCCACGAAAGGCTCCGCCGCGAGCTCATCGATGACGTCCAGACCGCCCTGGGCGCCGCCGACTTCGCCCGAGCGGGCCGCGGGCTCGATACGCTGGAAGAGAAGGCCCCCGGCGACGAGAATATCCAGCCGCTGCGAAAACAACTTCACGACGCCCGCCAGGCCGCTTGCGACGAGGAAACAGCCGCCGTCACGCTACGCGCAATCGACCTGATGGCCACCGGGGCCTTCGACCAGGCCGTGGCCGAGGTGCTCGCGCTGGCCCAACGACATCCCGACGAGCCCGCCGTCGTCGGCCTGCTCGATCGCGTCCGCCGCGAAGGGCGGATGTTCAATGACGAACGCAGGGTTCGGATGTACAACGAAGTCGTCCGCCTCGCCGAGGCCAGGCAGTGGCGCCAGGCGCTCATCGCAGCCAAGCGGTACGTCGAGGCGTTCCCAACCGGCGCCGGTGTCGACGCGGTCCGCGCAATGCTGGCGACCATGGAAAGCAACGCCCGCATCGAGGAGGTCCGCGAACTGCGGGATCACATCCGCGACCTCATCGAACGCCGGCGCTACGGAGAGGCCGTCGAGTACGCACGCGACGTGATCGAACGTTTCCCCGATACCCGCGCCGCCGAAGAGCTTGGCCGGCAGATGAACCGCCTCCGCGAACTGGCCCGCTCGCCGTCAAACAACAACTCGGCCGCTTCGTGACGGGCTATTCCGCGAGCCTGCGCAAGATTGCCAGGAAGGTCTTTTCAATGAATTCCATGAATGTTCGCCGACTGCGTCTGCTGCAGGATGTTCTTTCCTGCCCGACCAGCCCGTTCTGTGAGCGGGCCGTCATCGAGTACGTTCGCTCCTGGGCGTCGCGGTGCGGGATCGACTTCGCCCAGGACGCCGCCGGCAACGTGCTGCTTTCCGCCGGCGGCGGCGTCGGCGGAACCCGGCGCGGCAATCGCCGGGGCCGGGCCGCCAAGGCGCCGACGTGGGTCTTCACCGCCCACATGGACCATCCCGGCTTCGTCGTCCGCCGCAGCCGCGGGCGCAGCGTGTGGGCGGCCTTCCGCGGCGGGGTCGCGAAGGCTTACTTCCCCGGCAGCCGGGTACGGCTGATAACCCGCGACGGCGAGCACGTGGCGACTGTCGCGACCGTTCGCAAATCCAAAGGCCACAACACGCTCGACTGCCGCCTGGAACTCATCGGCGCCGCGCCCGCCAAAGTTCCGCCCGGCTCGATCGGCATGTGGGACGTCCCGGCCTTCAGACGCCGCACCGGGCGGATCACCGCCCGCGCGTGCGCCGACCTCGCCGGCTCGGCCGCGGGGCTGGCGGC
>JAUWQU010000584.1 GCA_030610965.1 Phycisphaerae bacterium | reverse complement strand
CGGCCGTCGCCGCGGCTGCCGCGTCCGGCCGTGGATGCCGCCGCCAGGCCACGCCCACTTGTGCCTGGTGCCGCGGGAATGACCGCCGGAAAACCCGGCGCGGGGCGCTTCCCAGGGCCATCAGGCCGATGGGGGTAAGGGGGCGGTTTGCGCCGACGCCGGAAATCCGCCTCGGAAATCCCCGCCTAAACGCTTGACGCCCGGCCCAAGACAGGGGAGAATCAACTATCAGTGTTTGGTGAATAATCCGAGCTAAGACACGCTTTACCCGGAGAATATGCCCTCAGGAGGTTTTTTCTGCTTTTCCCGCAATTTCCGCCGTTGTCAGAAGGCGACCCCATGTCTACTATACAAGTAGAGATGAGTGACACCTTCTGGTGATCTGTATCGCGCGGGTCGCCGGTTAATTAAGTCGCATCGGAAGTACCTCTCCGGGCGGGCCATCAGGCCTGCCCAAGCGGGCTCATCTCGGGCGGCCGCGAGGCTTGCCCAAGCCCGTCATGCCAGTTGCACGCGGTTTTCCTGGATACGTACTGGTTGGAATTCCGCCGATCGGAAGCGTCGCCTGTGCGGCTGTTGGGCCGGGCTGGCTGAGAATATCGCCATCGCCCCGCCGCTGCTGGGTCCATGAGCCCGGTGAGTCCGCGCCGAGACCGCGCCCGCGACGTTCAACCGCCACCGGCTGGACTCCTGCCCAACCTGCGGAGGCCTGAGCATGGCGGCTAGAAACGTCAGAACGAGGCGAGGCACGATCGCCCGGGGGCCCGTCGTCTTTCCATGTCCCGTCGAATCACCGGCCGGGACCGCGCGCGGAACTCGCCCCGGCGGTGCGCGGGCGGGGGGCATGACCGACCGTGCGCCTCCTTAGCGCCCCATCCCGTGCGGCGTAATGCGTGAGATCAATCCCGGACTGTTTGGCAAGAGGAGAACAAACCATGACACTGGACTTTCGATGCGACAAGTGCGGAAAGATGCTGAAACTCGAGGCCGAGCCTGGCGCAAAGGTTCGCTGCTCGAACTGCCGGGCCTGGACAAAGGTCCCAGCCCTGTTTGGGCAACTGCCTCGCCCCCATGTCCCAGCCAGCGCCGAGGCCGTCGCAATCCCCGTCAAGCACGAGACCGAAGAGGAAAACCCCGTCGCCCTGTCGACCATCGGCGCAAGCATGCCCTGGGTCTTCAGCGCGATGCTGCATGTAGGCGTGTTCCTGGTGATGCTGTTTATCATGATAATCGGCACGCCGACAACACCGCAGAAGGCAGTGACAGGGACGATCATCGACTATTCGCCACCCCCGCCGATGGGGAGCTTTAAGAACCCCGATGGCGGCTCCAGCCAGTCCGCCGCGCCGGCCTGGAGACCCGTGAATTCCCACCCGCCGCGAGAGTTCGACATCGCGGCGGGGCCCAGCGACAAAGAGGTGGTTCTGGAGAATCCCCTCAACGGGCACGGCAAGTCGGTGAAAGGCCGGGACCTGTTTGACGGCAACGCGCCCGGCGGGGGGTTGTTCGGCCACAAAGGGCCCCCCATCGCCGGCGCTCCAATGAATATCGTCTACGTTGTGGACCGCAGCGGCTCGATGGTCAAGACCTTCGAGGGGGTCAAGTTGGAGATGATCCGGTCGATCAGCCGGCTGGCGTCCGGCCAGAAGTTCCACATCGTTCTGTTCGGCGACGGAAAGACGATACAAGGTCCGCGCCGCGGGCTCGTCGCTTCCGGCATAGAGAACAAGCTCGCGGCGGCAGCGTTCCTCCAGGAGCAGATCCCGGAGGGCTCGACGACCGCCCTGGTGGCCCTGAAGCGGGCGTTCACCGTGCTCGCCGCGGCGCCTGCCGACGAGAGCAAGCTGATCTACCTCGTCAGCGACGGCGACTTCAGCGGCCTTGCCGGAGGCAGCCAGTATCGCACCGCCGACGGACGGACGCTGGCAGGTAACGAGGCCGTGCTGCAATGGCTTGTCGACGAGAACGCCGGCCCGAAGGTCTACATTCAGACCGTGCTGCTGCACTCGACCGACGAAACGGCCGTGGAGGTCCTCAAGGCCATCGCGCGGCAAAACGGCGGCCGGTTCAAGTACATCAGCCCGGACGAATAGAGCAGTTCACGTTTGTATGTAGCGGATCGGCCGTCGCCGAGGACGAGCCAGGCAAGGAGGCCGAAGCAGGCGACGCCCTGGCATGGTCGATGCAGGCCGACGCGGCCTGGCGAAGCCGCAGGCACACCGGACGCTACAGGCAAACGTGAACTGCGTTAGCACCGCTGGACGACAAGCGGCTGGACGGACCTGCCCTGGCTCGCCAACGCGCGAGCAGCAAGGCAGGTGCGGTCGCCCGCGGTGCGGTGGCGAAAGAGCGTCAACGAGGCGCCGGCCATTACGAGGCCCGATGATCGGGGGGGCATCGGGCCTTGCTACGCGCCGGTGCGGTCGAGTCTCAGAACGTGTATGAAAACCGCAGCATGGGCGTCCCGCCCGTGATCGGCCGCAAGATGCCCGTGCTACGGCCAAGGCCGGTTTCATGCACGTTCTCAGGCCTCGCGGCCTCGGCGGCGGAAGGCGGCAAACAGAACCAGGATGGTTTCCCAGCAGGCCAGGGCCATGACTACGCCCGCGGCGTCGGCGAGCCAGTCGTCGAATGACGCGAAGCGGCTAAAGGCCGGCTGGGTCAGCTCGTCGAAGGCCCCGTATGCCAGCAGGATTCCCAAGGGCAGGACAACGCGGAAAAGCCTCTTCCTTCCAAAGAACGTCAGCGTCCCGGCCAGTAGCGTCGCCAGCACGCCGTAGCATATGAAGTGGGCGACCTTATCGCTGATGTGGATGTCGGACACGTCCTCCGGCGGCAGGTGCGTAGCCACGAACGCCCCCACCCAGGCCAGGACAAACGCTGCCAGCATCGCGTAGCGGATGGGCTTGGGGGCCTTGTCGCAAGGCGCTATCATGAGCAGGCGACCATAGATCGAGGCGGCACGATGGTCGGCGCCATCGCGGCACTGGGCTCATGCGGCTTGGCCGCGGCGACTGCGGCCGACGTTCGGGTCGGCCAGGAACCGACAGCCACGACTCGCATCGGCGATGCTGCGTTGTAATCGGCCGGGCCGGCGGGTCGTCCAGCGGCGCGCCTGGTCCGCGGCTTCTTCACCCGTTGCGGCGGGAACAACTGGGGGTAGACCTCCACGAACTCGTCGGCCAGCGCGTTGTAGTCGGCCGCGCCGTTGCTCGAAGAGTCGTACTGGAAGATCGTCTTGCCGTGCGAGGGGCACTCGGCGAGTTTGACGTTTCTCCGGATAACGTTGTCGAAGATATGCGCATCGGCCCAGGCGCACTTGTCGTCCCGGGTGGCCTCGAAGAAGCCCGACAGGTCGGCGACGACCTCGGCGGCCAGCCGCGTGCCGGTTTCGTAAAGGCACAGTACGACGCCGCCGACCTTGAGGCCGGGGTTGATGCGTCGCTGGACGAGCCCGACGGTCTCCAGCAGCTTGCCCAGGCCCTGCAGTGCCAGGAAGTGCGGCTGGAGGGGGATGAACACCTCGTTCGACGCGGCCAGGGCGTTAAGCGTCAGCAGCCCGAG
>JAUWQU010000754.1 GCA_030610965.1 Phycisphaerae bacterium | reverse complement strand
CCCGGCCGGGCGGCTCGTGCTGGCGAGGGACCGACTGGGCCAAAAGCCGCTATGGTATGCAGCCCTGGCCGACCGGATTGTCTTTGCCTCCGAGGCCCCGGCCTTACTGCGACACCCGGGCCTGTCACGCCAGTTGGATCGGCTCTCGATAATGTATTATCTGACAATGGGTTACATCCCAGCACCCCGCTCGGCGTGGGCTGGCGTACATAAATTGTTGCCAGGGCATTACTTATGCGCGGATGTCGGGCCAGCCCAGCCGGTGCGGTACTGGGAGCCGGAGCTTGGGGCCACCGCCGGCAGCCCGGCCGAGCAGATCGAGGCCGTCCGCGGCGCGGTTCGCCAGGCCGTCGAATCGCGGATGGTCGCGGACGTCCCGCTGGGCGCTCTGCTCAGCGGCGGCATAGACTCATCGGTGGTGGTTTCCCAGATGGCCGCCGCCGCGGGCAAGGCTGGCGGCGTGCGGACATTCACGGCCGGGTTCGAGGATCACCGTTACGACGAGCGGGCCGCGGCCCGAAAGGTGGCCGAGCGGTTCGGCACGGACCACACGGAGATCATCGTCCGCCCTGCCCCGGCTGAGTCGCTGGATGCGATGGTCGCCCGGTACGGCGAGCCCTTCGCCGACTCGAGCGCCCTGCCGACCTACGAGATATGCAAGGCCGCCCGGCAGCACGTGAAGGTGGCCCTGGTGGGCGACGGCGGGGATGAGGTGTTCGGCGGCTACGAGCGATACGTGGCCATGGACCTGGCCGAGCGACTTGGCCCGCTGTCTTACGGGGGCCTGCGGCTGGCCGGGGCGATCTGCGGCTGGATCGCCCCGCACGACGAAAGAAATCGCCTCCGCAGGCTTGCCAGGTTCGCCGGCGTCCTTCCGCACCCCCCTTCCGTGCAATATTTTATGCTTCGCCGGCTTTTCTCGCCGGAGGACCTGCCGAGGCTGCTTGCGGACGATTTTACCTCGGGCCTGGAAGCCGATGCACCGGCGGAGTGGTTCTGCGGGCTTTACGAAGAGGGCGAACTGCCCGGCGAGGTCGCCTACGCCCAGCGGCACGATGTTCTGACATATCTGCCGGATGATCTGCTGGTCAAGACGGACATCGCGTCGATGGCCTGCTCGCTGGAGTTGCGGGCGCCGATGCTGGACCATCGGCTTGTTTCGCTCGGCCTGTCGCTGCCGATTGGCCAGAAGGTGGCCGGGCGAGTGGGAAAGGTCATCCTTCGCGAGGCTTTCCGGCACGAGTTGCCGGCCGAGGTGTTGCGAGGCCCGAAACGCGGCTTCGGCGTGCCCCTGCGGCGATGGTTGCGGGAGGATCTCTACGAGACGCTGCGGGAGACGCTGATGGACCCGTGGCTACACGGTGTGGGCATATTCCGCCCGGAGGCGCTGGCGGGGCTGCTGAGCGACCACTTTTCCGGCAAGGGCGACCACAGCCATCGCCTGTGGGCCCTGCTGGTTTTGGGGCGTTGGCTGCGGATGCGTGGCGGCATTCAGTAGCGTCTCGCCGGCAGTGTTCCACGTGGAACATCGCCGCTCGGGACGGTTAAGGGGGCTAGCGCGTTTATTCTTCCACAAATTGACCCAAAGCTCTTGCGTGCGCCGCAGCCGGCATGTAAGCTCGACACGGCTACAAGCCGCCTCTCTGGAATGTTCCACATGGAACAGTTTTTGACATTTGACAGCAAACGCACCAGAGTTGCCGGAAGCCGGATGCTGAGAATCCTTACGGGAAGGGAGACCCGCCATGAGCAAGCAGTCGCGTACCGTCAACACGCCCAGTCGCCTCGGCAGGGGGCTTTCGAGTCTGATTCATTCCTCCACGGCCGGCGAGGACGCCGCCGACCTGCCGCTGTCGAGGGCGGCCGGCTATGTTGCGGAAGACGCCCAGGCGCCGGTCGAGCCGGTCGGCGTTTCGGGCGAGCCGCTGGAGGTGCGTGTCGATGAGATCACCCCGAACCCTCACCAGCCGCGCCGGACGTTTCAGCCGGAGGCGATGGCAGAGCTGACGGCCAGCATTCGTCAGCAGGGCGTTCTTCAGCCGGTGCTGGTGGTGCGCTCGGCCGGCGGGGACGGCCAGTCGCCGTACGTGCTGATCGCCGGGGAGCGTCGTCTGCGGGCAGCCAGGCAGGCAGGGCTTGAGACCATTCCCTGCCTCGTCCGCAAGGCCAGCCAGCAACAGATGCTGGAATGGTCGCTGATCGAGAACATTCAGCGGAGCGACCTGAACGCGATCGAACGCGCCCAGGCGTACCGGCACTACATGGACCGCTTCTCCCTGACGCAGGCGGAGGTGGCCGAGCGAACGGGGGAATCGCGGGCAAATATCGCTAATTACCTTCGTACGCTGGACTTATGCGACGGAGTCCAGGCGATGCTCATCTCCGGCGAGTTGACGTTCGGCCATGCGAGGGCCCTGGCGGGCCTGGCTGGGCAGAGCGAGTTGCAGGAGCGGCTGGCAAAGCGGATCGTCGAGGGGGCAATGTCCGTTCGCCAGGCCGAGCAGATGGTGGCGGCGGCGCGCGACGGGCAGGCCGACGCCCCGGCCGAGACGAAAAAGGATAGCAGGGCGAAGCCGCCCTACGTGCTGGACCTCGAAAGCCAGTTGACTCGGGCAGTCGGGACGCGAGTGGTCATCAGGCCAGGCCGGGCCAAGAACACCGGGCGGATCGTGATCGACTACTACAGCCTCGACGAGTTCGAGAGAATCGCCGGCTCGCTCGGCCTGCAGCCGGAAGGGTGATCCG
>JAUWQU010000191.1 GCA_030610965.1 Phycisphaerae bacterium | reverse complement strand
CTACAACCGCACGAAGGTCGGGCGGATTATCAGCCGGCTGACCAGCGACGTCGAGGCCATGCGGGTCGGCGTGAAGGACGTCTTGTTTGTCAGCCTTGTGCAGCTCGGCCAGATGACCGTCGCCGCGGGACTGATGCTCTATTACGACTGGATGCTCTTCCTGCTGGTGCTGGCGCTGGCGCCGGTGCTGTGGACGATCAATCTGTACTTCCGGCGCAGGCTGGTGCATGGGCATCGCGAGATCCAGGAGAGCTTCAGCCGGGTCACCAGCACGCTGGCCGAGTCCGTTACGGGCATCCGCGTGACGCAGGGCTTCGTGAGACAGGACGTAAACGCCGGGCTCTTCTACGACCTGGTTGCCGACCACGGCCGGTACAGCGTGGGCATCGCCCGGCTCAGCGGGATCTTCCTTCCGCTGCTGGAGTTCAACAGCCAGTTCTTCATCGCGGCGATGCTGGTGGTCGGAGGCTGGCAGGCGCTGCGGCCCCAGCCGCTGGCAAGCGTGGGCGACCTGGTGCAGTTCTTCTTCATGGCCAGCCAGTTCTTCTCGCCCATCAGTTCGCTGGGCAGGCAGTACAACAAAGCCCTGTCCGCCATGGCCGGGGCGGAGCGGGTCTTTCGGATGCTGGACACCCCGCCGGACTGGCAGGACCCGCCCGACGCCATCGAGCTTCCGCCGGTCAAGGGGCGAGTGGAGTTCCGCGACGTGACGTTCGCCTACGTGCCCGAACGGCCCGTTTTGGATAACGTCAGTTTCACAGCCGAGGCGGGCCAGGTCGTGGCCCTGGTCGGCCACACCGGCAGCGGCAAGAGCACGATCATCAACCTCATCAGCAAGTTTTACCTGCCCACCGAGGGCCAGGTGCTTCTGGACGGCCTGGACCTGGACAAGGTCTCCAGCGACAGCCTGCACCGTCACATGGGCGTGGTGCTCCAGGAGAACTTCCTGTTCACGGGCACGATCATGGACAACATCCGCCTGGGCAAGCCGGGCGCCACCGACGATGATATACGTGAAGCCGCCCGCCGACTGGACTGCCTGGACCTCATCGAGTCGCTGCCGAACGGCTTCGACACAGTCGTCGGCGAGCGGGGAAGCGGCATTAGCCTGGGCCAGCGGCAACTGATCTGTTTCACCCGCGCCCTGCTGGCCGACCCGCGAGTGCTCATCCTCGACGAGGCCACCAGCAGCGTCGATACCATGACCGAGGCGAGAATCCAGGCCGCGATGGGCAAACTCTTCGAGGGCCGCACCAGCTTCGTTGTCGCCCACCGGCTCTCGACCATCCGCCACGCCGACCTGGTGCTGGTGCTCGAGGACGGGCGAATCGTCGAACGCGGCAATCACGAGCAACTCCTCCTGGCCGGCGGAACCTACGCCGACCTCTACCGCCAGTTCGTAAAATCAACGGACACGTGATCCGCGAAGACCCCCAAATCCGGGAACTATCCGCACGGACTCCCCCCACGGAATTCCCGCATCCTCCGCCCCCGTGGCACGTTTGATATACTGACTCGGACGCCGATGAAAGCAGCGGCTTCGAGGCCCGTCCGCTTCAGCGGGCAGGCGACAGCAAACAACCGACCGTTCATGAGGAAACCAATGAAACCAGACATACGCCCCGCAACCTGCGCCCTGTCGATGGCGATTCTCGCGATGCTCCCGATCCTCCTGGCCTCGCCGGCCAGGGCCGCGACTGAGATCAGGCTCGCCGTCGACGTCCCCGCCGCCGAGGGCAAGGGCGTGCCCGTCTGCGTGGCGATCGACCTGCCCGCCGACCTGGCCAAACTCCCGGCCGAGAAGATTCTCGCCACAGTAACCGACTCCGCCGGCAAGAGCTTTCCCGGCCAGGTCGTCCGCGACGGAGACAAGGCCCAGCGCTGGTGGGTGCTGCCGGAGGCCGCCGCGGGCAAGAGCCTCTGGGCTGCCCGGCTCTCGGCAGGCGCCTACGCCGGCAAGGACACATTCACCTTCCAGGACACGCCGGGCAAGCACATGGACCTGCTCTTCGCCGGCAAGGGCGTGACGCGGCACATGTACGAGTTCGACACATCGACGCCGGCCAAGGCCAAGGAAACCTACAAGGTCTACACTCACGTCTTCGACGAGACCGGCAAGGACTTCATCACCAAGGGCGCCGGCGGGCACGACCCGCACCACCGCGGAATCTACATCGGCTGGTCGAGGCTGACGGTCGGATCCGCCCGCTACGACTTCTGGTCCATGAGAAGCGGCACGCAGGTACACAGGAAGTTCATCGAGGCCTCGGCCGGGCCGGTGCTCGGCCGGACCACCACGCAAATCGAGTGGGTGGACAAGAAGGGCAAGGTGATCCTCACCGAGCAGCGAACGACCACCTGCTTCCGCCAGGAGTCGCCGGGGCTGATGCTCATGGAGTTCTCGACAAAGCTGACCGCCCTGGGCGAGGACATCCTTCTGACCGGCGACCCCGAGCACGCGGGATGCCAGTTCCGCGCGCACAACGACGTGGCGGTAACCGTCGGCGCCGCCGGAGGCCGGCAGACGGCCGACAAGGCGCCTGAGCAGTCCAAGACGGTCTACGAGTTCCACGCCGACGGCATTAAAACGCCGGGTCAGAAGCTCGACAACAACAAAGACCTGCCCTGGGCGGCGATGTGCTACGTTCTTCGCGGCAAGCGGTACTTCGTGCAGCACATGAACTGCCCGAGAAACCCGAAGAACACCATCTACTCCGCATACCGGCCTTACGGGCGGTTCGGGGCGTACTTCGCGGCCCCGATCAAGGCCGGCCAGACCTTGCCGCTGACCTACCGCATCTACGCCGCCGTCGGCACGATGCCGGCCCGCGAACAACTGAATCAGCGCGCTGCCGCCTTAACCGAGATGCCGAAGGCAACGGTGGTTCGGTAGATCAGGAGAAACTGCCGCAACGAAAGATCGAGCCGGCTGGACGGCCCGCACGGGCGACCCGGCTGCCGAGGCCCGGCAAGAGCGTAGAGAAAGGAGTCAGGAATGAGCGGGGCGAGACTGACGAGGCGTGGGTTTCTAAAGACAGTTGGCCTGGCGACTGCGGCACTGGCAGGTCCGAATTGGGCGCTCTGCGCGGATGCGCCCGGCCGCAAGCCGCCCGCCTCCGCCGGAGATCCGGAAGGCAGGCCGGATATTGTGGTCATCATGGCCGATGACATGGGGTACTCGGACATCGGCTGCTACGGCGGGGAGATCAGCACGCCCGGTATCGACTCGATCGCCGAGCGGGGGATCCGTTTTACGCAGTACCACTCGGAGAACATGTGCGCCCCGACGCGAGCGTCGCTGCTGACGGGGCTGTACCACACTCGCGGGTTCGGCAGCAATACGGTGACGGCCGCCGAGGTGTTGGGCAAGGCGGGCTACAACACGTGTATGTCCGGCAAGTGGCACGTTGCGGGGGGCGGGAAGCAGACGCCGCCGCAGCGGGGGTTCAAGCGTTTCTTCGGCACGCTGAGCGGGTGCGGGAGCTTCTTCGCGCCGATCTTCCTGAATCGCGACGGCAGCAGCGCCGAGGACGAGTGGAAGCGAAAGGACTTCTACTACACCGACGCGATCTCCGACAACGCGGTCAGGTATATCGATGAGACGCCCAAGGCCGTGCCGCTGTTCCTGCACGTGGCCTACACGGCCGCCCACTGGCCGCTGCATGCCCTGCCGGATGACATCGCCAAATACAAAGGCAAGTACGCGATGGGCTGGGACAAGCTGCGCGCCCAGCGCCTGGCGCGGATGAAGACGATGGGCGTCGTCCGGCCGGACGTCGAGCTATCGCCGCGGAACCCCAGCGTGCCCGCCTGGGACAACGCCGAGAACAAGCCGTGGCAGCAGCGGCGGATGGAGGTATACGCCGCACAGGTCGAGAGCATGGACCGCGGGATCGGGCGGATCATAGAGGCCCTGCGGCGCACCGGGCGGATCGACAATACCGTGCTCATGTTCACAGTCGACAATGGCGGCTGTCACGTGGAATACGGCCCGGGCCGCAAGGGCGCATGGCTGAACAAGACCACGCGCGACGGCGTGCCTCTGAAAGTCGGCAACCTGCCGAACGTCATGCCCGGGCCCGAGGATACGTGGCAGAGCTACGGCTACGGCTGGGCCAATGCCTCCAACACGCCGTTCAGGATGTACAAGCAGTTCGATCACGAGGGCGGCATCATCCTGCCGATGGTCGTGCAATGGCCCAAGGTCATCCGCGACGGAGGCAAACTTACCGACCAACTCTGCCACGTTATCGACATCATGCCCACGGTGCTGGACTTGGCCGGGTGCGAGTACCCAAAGACGTTCAACGGCAACGAGGTCCGCCCCGTCGACGGCAAGAGCATGGTGCCGATCTACCACGGCCGGCGTCGCCAGGGCCACGACGTGCTGTACTGGCGCTACGCCCACGGCAAGGCGGTGCGACAGGGCAAGTGGAAGCTCGTGAGAATGGACAAGGACCCGTGGGAACTGTTCGACATGGAAGCCGATCCGGTTGAGCTGAAGGACCTGGCCGCCAAGATGCCCGGGAAAGTCAAGCAACTCGAGGCGATGTGGCTCCAGTGGAGCACCAAGGCCCCATCCCGCCAGGGCAAAGGCGGCGGGAAGAAACCCAAACAATGATCGGCGAGGCCGGCAACTACCGGCCGGCGATGGCTTCCAGTGCCACGTCCACTTTCGTGCCGCCTTCGGATTGCATCGTGACGGCCAGGACGTTGACGCCCTTGGTCAGCAGGCGCCGGGCCTCATCCGGAAGGGCAATGGGCGAATAGCGCTTGGCATCGCCGTTAGTGGCGTTGACCACGAGCACGCCGTTGATGTAGACCTTCGCGACCTGGGCCTTTCCGCCTATCAGGCGAAGGCGCAGCTTGGCAAAGGTCGCGTTGTTGAGCGTGAAGGCCTTGCGCATCAGCAGGACCTTGCCGCCGGAATTGCTCGCGGGGGCGTTCTTGTCGGCCCACTTGGCGTCGTCGAAACCGACGCTCGCCCAGCCGGCAGGGACATTGTCGCCCGCGGCCAACTGAGTCGTCTTCCACGACTGCGCGACGTGCTCGCTTGCCGGCACCAGCGGCTGCCACGGCAGCGGCATGATCGGCTCGACGCCGTCCAGGACCGCCATCGCCTGCTTGCCGTAGTAGTGCCAGTACTCGTCGGACACCTCTTTAATGGTCGCCCAGGCCTTGTAATAGTTCTCTCCGGATTCTATCCACCTGGCGTCCGATGCAATTAGCTTGCGGGCGGCGGCAAACTCGGGGGCATCCTTGCCGACGAGCCGTTCGAGTGCCTTGAGCTTCTCGGCCGCACTGTAGACGTCGCCCTCGCGGGCGTCGGCGATAACGCTGGCCAGAGTGAGCTTGACGCTCTGGGCCTGCCGTGCGGCAACGGCGGCGATGGTATCGACCATCCTGCGGTCGTCGTCGGCGAGCTTGGCGTCCTGCATTTCCTCCAGTTTGTCGGCGAAGGGCTGCACCTTGCGATTCACCCAGTTGTCACGGAGTTGCCTCACAGCGGCGGAGACCCGCGCAGCGAACGGACCGCGCGGCGCGCCGAGGATCCGCAGCTTCTTCAGCGGCAGCGCGTAGAACAGCGCCATGCCACTGGTCGTGTACCCCGGCCCGGACCACGTGTAGCTGCCCGGCGTCCGGCCGGAGAGGTTCTCACTGTTGGGCTGGCAGACTACCCCGCCGTCGTAGGTGCGGGCGAGGTCGTAGTACCACCGCTGCTCGTCGAGGAACTTGCGGAACGCGGCGTCGTCAGCGCGGCGGGCCGCCAGCGGGCCCCAGAAAAACGAGAAGTACGGACCGGTGTGCCCGTCCTCGCGATAGGCGTAGCTTGAGGCCACGGTACTGGCGAATGCCCGCACGGCCGGGCCATGCCCGCCGACCAGGTCGAACACCACCGCCGCCAGGGCGCTCTTGCCGTTGCCGCTCTTGCCCATGAACGGACGGTGGTCGCCGTAAGGCACCCAGCCCTTGTCCGCGTACCGCTCGAAGAAATCCAGGCTGCGCTTCATCGCCGCCATGTCGACCTCAATCCCGCACTCATTCGACAGCACCATCGCCATCAGGCAGACCAGGCCGACCTGGTTTACCGCGCCGTATCCGCCCCACGGGCCGTTGTGGCCCCACGAGCCGCACTTCATCTGCGTCTCGGCCAGGAACGTCGAAAGCTTCCCAAGCGTCGGTAGCACGGTCTTGTCGCCGGTGGCCAGGTAGTACTCCGCCAGCAGCAGACCGCTGTAGCCGGTCGGCCAGCAGTTGAGCGAGTCATTCTCCCACGTCCGCGCGGCGATCCAGTACGCGGCCCGGCGGGCGTTGTCCAGGTACTGCGGGTCTTCCGAGGCCAGGAACAGCAGCCCGCACCAGGCAGTGGCCATGCCCACCTCCGCGGGGATGTGCCCGTCGGGGTACTGGGCTCTCGCCAGGTGCGTGCAGGCCTCGTCGAGGATCCGCGCGGACTTCGCGCAGTTGTAAGGCCAGGTCGGGCTGTACGAGCCCATCACGGCGATAGGCACGACGGCATCCTGCTCCTTGCCGTCGCGAATGATCCGCAGGGCAAGCTTGCCGCCCTTGGCCTGCGTTTCGGCCTCGGTTACAGCATTGCCGAGCGCCACGCGCGGATCGCTGCCGGCCTCGAAGGCCTTGCCGCCCGCGCCGATTACCGTATCATGCACCCGCAGCACGCCACAGGCGGGGCTGCCCTTGGAAACAAGGGTCACCCCGATCGTCGAGCCGTTGACCCACCCGCGGGCGCCCGTGGGGCCCATTACGATCTGCCGGCCCTTGTAGACCGCGTGCGGCGACCATTGAACCACATGCACGCCGGCCGCATCCGCCGCCCCGGCCGTCTGTAACCACCCCGCCGACGTAAAGGCCACCAGGGCCGCCACTGTCCACACCCAGGCATATCGTTTCATGTTCATCATCATGTCCATATCTCCATGCTGAACTTTGGTAATCAGTAGTCGGTAGCCGGTGAAAACGGCAAGAGGCTCACCATCGGCTACCGGCTACCGGCCACCGGCTGCTACTTGTTCTTCTTGCCTTTGCGTTTGCCCTTGGCCTTGCCGGCCTCTGGCGCGGACCCGGTGGTGATCTGCTCGATGGCGGCCTTGGCCGCTTCGCGCACCGCCTTGTCCCGGTCGTCCTTGGCCAGGGCCTTCAGG
>JAUWQU010000772.1 GCA_030610965.1 Phycisphaerae bacterium | reverse complement strand
CCAGTGGGGGGACCTGGGCACGGGCGGGCGGGTGCGGTGCGGCCTGTAGGCGGCGATTCTGGGGGGGCCGGCGGACGCCGGGCTCGCGGCGGAAATCGTCGCGGCCGCCGACGGCCGATGCGCCCCGTTCCACGATAAGGGGATCCACCTGGCGTCGGCCCGGGCCGTGGTGCGGCGGGCGCGCGTCCTGGTGGCGATCGACAGCGGCCTGAGACACTACGCGGCGGCGCTCGGGCGGCCGGTCGTGGCCCTCTTCGGACCCACGGACATTCGCTGGACCGAGACGTGGCACGCGAAGGAAGTTCGGCTCCAGGCGGTGCCGCCCTGCGGGCCGTGCCAGAAACCGGTTTGCCCCGTGGGAACCACCGAGTGCATGTGGAAGATCGCGCCCGAGGAAGTCCTCGACGCACTGGACGAAGCGCTCGCGCGCGATTAGAACTCCTACGCCGCGTTTTAACCGCAGCCCAGAGGGCCCCTTTCTTACATGGGGAGAGCGCAAAGGACACGGGGAAACGCCCTCGCGTCCGAGCCGACAAAGACTTGCGGACGTTCGGGATCGGGGTAGAATCGCCGGAAAGGCCCACGGCCGTCGTGGGCCGCAGACTATCTGGAAAATCTCAATTCACAAAGAATCCCGGCAGCGCGACCAAGGAGGCGGCGATGACATGGCATGCAGTGAACAGACGGTCTTTTCTCAAGTGTGCGGCGGGAGCCCTGGCGGGGTCCCTGCTGCCGTGGCGGACATCCATAGCCGCCTCGGCCGACGCCGCGCCGGGCGGCAAGGCCCGGCCTAACATCGTGTTCATCCTTTCCGACGACCTCGGCTACGGGGACGTGCAGTGCCTCAACCCCGAACGGGGCAAGATCCCCACCCCCCATATCGACCGCTTCGCGCGCCAGAGCGTTACGTTCACCGAGTCGCATTCCGGATCGGCAGTGTGCAGCCCCACCCGCTACGGTGTGCTCACGGGGCGATACTCGTGGCGCGCCCTGACCAGGGGAATCGTGGGCGTTTACGGCAAGCCGCTGATCTCCGCCGACAGACTGACCGTGCCGGAACTGCTCCGCCGGCACGGCTACCACACCGCCTGCGTGGGCAAGTGGCACCTCGGCTGGGACTGGCCGCGAAAGGGCAAAGACATCGCTTTCGACCAGCCGATCGCATCCGGACCGACAACCAGGGGTTTCGATTACTACTTCGGCGTCGATGTTCCGAATTGGCCCCCCTATTGCTGGATCGAAAACGACCGCCTCCAGGGCAAACCCACCGAACATCTTGGCGTCGTGGGCAAGAACATCAACTCCAAGGCCGGACCGGCCGTGCCCGGCTGGAAGTTTGAGCCCATCCTGCCGACAATCACCGACAAGGTCTGCCGGTACATCGAGCAGCGAGCCGGAGACAACAAGCCGTTCTTCCTGTACTTCCCGATGACCTCCCCTCACACGCCTCTGTCGCCGACCGACGAGTGGAAAGGCAAGAGCGGCCTGAACGTCTATGCCGACTTCGTCATGGAGACCGACGCGATGGTCGGACGGGTGCTGGATGCGCTGGACAAGACCGGCCTGGCCGAGAACACGCTGGTGATCTTCACAAGCGACAACGGCATGGCCCCGTACGCCGGCGCCGGCGAGCTCGAGGCCAAGGGGCACTACCCCAGCGGCGATTTCCGCGGCTACAAGGCCGACGCGTGGGACGGCGGGCACCACGTGCCGTTCTTCGCCCGCTGGCCGGGCGTGACGAAGCCGGGCACGACCTGCCGCCAGCTCACTTGCCATACGGACCTGCTGGCCACGTGCGCCGAGATCGTCGACGCGAAACTTCCCGACTCCGCAAGCGAGGACAGCGTCAGCATAGTGCCGCTGCTGAAGGGCAAGGACGCGCCCGTGCGCGAGGCGGTGGTCCACCATTCCGCCAGCGGCAAGTTCGCCATCCGCAAGGGCAAGTGGAAGCTGCTGCTGTGCGCAGGCTCAGGCGGCTGGGCCAAGCCCAAGGACGGCGAGGCTCTCAAGCAGGGCCTGCCGCCCGTGCAACTTTATGACATGGAAGCCGACATCGGCGAGCGGGAGAATCTCCAGGACAAGCACCCCGAGATCGTCGCGCAGCTTGTGGAACTGCTCCGCAAGTACGCCGACACCGGCAGAAGCACCCCCGGCACCCGGCAGAAAAACGATGTGCCCGTGGATATCTTCAAAGGCGCCAAGATCCCCGGGAATATCTTATCTCTGCGGTCTCCCCATGTAAGAAAGGGGCCCTCTGGGCTGCATTGAGAGCACGTTGGTGGATTGAGAGTGGCCGCGATGCTCGACCGAGACGCACTGGAGGCCATCCGCGACGGGCGCCGCTGCCCGGAGAACCTCGCTTCCATTGTCATCCCGCATTACCAGACGGAAGACCTGGTCCGGCTCTGTCTGCGTGCGATTCGGCGGCTGACGGACCATCCGTACGAGACGATCGTCGTGGACAACCACTCGCAGGACGGGTCGCTTGATTATTTGAGGCGCGTCGGATGGATTCGCCTGATCGAGCGCGGGCCGGAAACGGAATCCGAGGCCGTCTTCGCCCACGCGACGGCGATGGACGTCGGCATGGCGGCCGCCCGAGGACGCTGGCTCGTCAGTTTCCACACCGACACGATCGCCCGGCGGGAAGGATGGCTCGGGCACCTGATCGCACGCATCGAGACGAATCCGCGCGCCGCGGCTCTTG
>JAUWQU010000155.1 GCA_030610965.1 Phycisphaerae bacterium | reverse complement strand
TATATCGCGATGCCCATGTCAGCAGACCTCCTTCGGATGCCCGTCGGGCAGTCCCGCCCGTCTAAAGGCCGCCAGGGCCAGGAACGCCCCCGCCAGGCCGGCGGCCACCTTGATCAGGATGAACAGGTTGGACACGATGATCGTCCCGCCAGAAAACAGCTTGCCGACCTGTCCCTTGGAGATTGGAGCGATGAAGTTGCCGAAGAAACTGCCGGTGAAGTACCCCACCAGCGCCACGGCCAGGAAGAGCCCCGCGCCTGCGGCGTCCCAGAGGTGGCACTGCGAGGGCGTGATGATCCGCTCGGCCGTCTCCCGGCCGAAGGCCAGGACGATGAGCACGGCCGAGGCTGCGAGAATCACCCCGCCCGCGAAGCCCCCGCCGGGGCTGATGTGCCCGGTCAGGGCGATGTATATGCCGAAGACCGCGATGAACCCGCTGACCAGCCGGGCGGTGTTCTTGACGATAGGCGTCATTCCCTGGCTCATGGCTGGGCCTCCGTGTTTTTCTTGCGCCGGCCGAAGCGGCGGAGCACGGCGTACGTGCCGAGTATCGCCACGAAGATGATCGTCGCCTCGCCCAGCGTGTCGTACGCCCGGTAGTCCAGCAGCACGGCGGTGACGGCGTTGCCGGCGCCGGTTTCCTTGGCCGCGTTGGCGAGGTAGTCCGCCGACACGCCCGGCGGGATCGCATCGTCGGCCTTGTGGCCCAGCACCGGCTGACCGAAGGGCGGGATCGCGGCCCTGCCCCCTATGCCCGAGATGGCAAAGAACGCGCCGGCCAGCAGCAGCCCGCCGGCCAGCAGCACAAGCCCCGTGCGAAGCGCGTCGCGCGGCGTCTGGGAAGTCGTGTCGCGGCGCGTGACGACCAGGCGGATCAGCAGCACAAGCGCTATCGTCTCCACCACCACCTGCGTAATGGCCAGGTCCGGCGCGCCGAGCAGCAGGAAGACTATGCTCAGCGCGAACCCGGCCGCGCCTATGGCGATGACCGAACTGAGCAGGTCGTCGGCCTCGACGGCGATCAGGGCCGCGATCAGCATGAAACCCAACAGCATCAGTACAACGTATTCCACGCCCATTTTCAGATCCCTGCGCTTAGCAAGAGGTATACGAGCGTCACGACAAGCCCGATCAGGCACCACGAGACGTACACGCTGACCAGGCCGGTGTGCTGGGCGCGCAGCATCTGCACCAATGAGCCGCCGTGCTTGCCGGACCAGTGGTACAGGTCCATCGCCCCTGCCTCGCCGCTATCGAGCAGCCCACCGATAATGGGCAGCTTGCGGATGGTTTCGTAGAACTGCGTGCCCGGCACGCGGAATCGTTCGTCAGAGGGCTCGGGCAACTCACCGCCCAGGAACGGCCGGACTATGCGGATCTTCCGGCCGAAGGTCGAAACCCACACCAGGCCCGCCCCGATACCGATGCCCAGCAGGATCAGCACCGTGGCCTGGCCGGGGCTCCACAGGCCTTGCGGAAGGCTCACAACGCCATCGGCGGCAACGGGCATTGCTCCGGTGGTGGCTACGCCTACAATCGCCGGCTCGGACAGGCCCTCAATGGCCAGCCCGGGCATGACGCCCAGCGCAATGCACCCGATGGCAAGGACCACCATTGGCGCCGTGAGGAAGAAGTCCTCCTTCACCGGCCGGCGATCCTGCCGGGCGCCCTTCGGCGGCGCCGACAGAAATGCCGAGTACAGCACCTTGACGAAACTGGCGAGCGTAAGGGCGCTGCCGAAGACGGCCACGACTATCAGCACCATGCCCAGGCCGCGATTCGGAATGGAAAGCGCGCCCTGGTAAACGAGCCACTTGCTGGCAAAGCCGTTTAGCGGGGGCACGCCCGAAATCGCCATCGCCGCTACGGTAGCGCACGTGAATGTAATGGGCAGCGAACGGGCCAGCCCGCCGCCATCGGCGATCTCGTCGCTGCCGACAGCCCGGCTGACCGCGCCGCTCATCAGGAACAGTTCGGATTTGTACATCGCGTGGTTGATCATGTGGAACAGCCCGCCGACGACGCCGATCGTCGTGCCCGTTCCTATGCCCAGCACCATGTACCCCACCTGGCTGACCGCGTGGAACGAAAGCAGCTTCTTGAGGTTGTGCTGGATCATCGCCATCATCACGGCCGCGAT
Source organism: Phycisphaerae bacterium (assembly GCA_030610965.1). Classification (GTDB taxonomy): domain Bacteria; phylum Planctomycetota; class Phycisphaerae; order SM23-33; family SM23-33; genus JAUWQU01. The sequence continues at coordinate 5,589 of JAUWQU010000155.1, read as the reverse complement.
AATCGTCACGGCCCCGACGATCATCATGACTACCTGCATCGCCGCGTCCGGGCGGAACATGTGCAGGGCGAGCATAGCCAGCAGGTAGATGCCCAGGAGCTTGTCCACCGACGCCGGCAGCAGCGCCATTACCGGCGTGGGCGCCTCCTGCGATATGGCGGGAACCCAGGTGTGCAGAGGCACGGCCCCCGCCTTCGCCAGCGCCGCGACCATGATGAGCGCGTATATGACGTAGCCAATGGGCCCCATGTCGCCGGCGCTGACGGCCGGCCCGGAAAGTGACCAGTTTGCCGACCCGCCCGGCTGGCCTGCCAGCAGGACGATCGCCAGCAGAAGGCAGGCGTCGGCGAAGCCCAGGATGGCGTACGCCTTGGCGGCGCCCGCCTTGGCGTCGCGCCGGCCCTGGTTGACCATCAGGAACAGCATCAGCGTGACGATCTCCCAGCCGACCAGCAGCACGAGCAGGTTTCCGGCCAGGCCGACGATGCACGCCCCGCCGAGGGCCCACAGGAGGTACGCGTAGAACTTGCCCTCCCAGTATTGCCCCGCCATCGCCCGCACGCTGTAGATCGCGACCAGCAGCGAAAAGACCGCGCTGCCTATGACCACAATCATGCCCAGCGCCGACGGGCCTAACTCCACCGCCAGTGACACGTCCCCTGCAAGCTGGAACCACAGAACCGAGAAGTCCCCCGGCGGGCTCTGCGCGATCGCCGTAGCGAAGCCGAGCGTCGCGGCCGCGCCGATGAGACCCAAGAATCGGCACACCACCGGCTGGGAGCGGCTCAGGACATACGCCACCGCCCCGGCCAGCATCGCTGCCGTTATGGGCAGCACGGCCGGGTCAAGCAGTGCCCGAATTATCTCGGTTATCGTGTCCATCTCGCGGTTACCATTCCTTCCGCATCTTCCGAGTCTTTTCCTGCGAAAGCTTCACGAGTTCCTTGAAGCCGAGCCGCCGGTGCGGGTTCTCGGCGTCGACGACCGAGCAGAGCCGCTCCGTACAGGAGTAGCACGGGTCCACGCTTGCCAGCGTTATCGCCACGTCGGGCACTTGCAGCCCGATGCACGAGGCCTTGAACGTGGGGACGTTGACGAAGCTCGGCGCGCGAATCTTGTGCCGCACGGGGCGGTTCGAGCCGTCTGAGCGGACGTAGTGGAACGTCTCGCCGCGAGGGGCCTCGACGTGCCCGACGCCCTCGCCAGGCGGGATGGCCTCGACCTTCGCGTCGATCTCGCCCTTGGTGCCCCGCAGGTGGGCGCAGCACTGCTTGATGATCTTGACGGCCTCGAAGTTCTCCAGCAGACGGACGACGGCCTTGCCGAACACGTCGCCGCCCGGGGCCGTTATCACCTTCCAGTCCAAGCGGTCGTAGGCCGCGTACGGGTCGTCGCGCCGCACGTCGATGGGCACGTCGCTGCCCCGCGCGGTCGGGCCGGTCGCGCCGTAGGCCTTGGCGTCGGCAGCCGAGAGCACGCCGACCTTCTTGAGCCTCGCGTGCAGGACCGGATCGTCCAGGACGACGTTGGTGATCATCTCCATCGGGCCTTGCAGCTCCGTCACGGCTTTGTCGATCTGGGCGAGCTGCTCGTCGGTCATGTCGCGGCGGACGCCGCCGATCTTGCAGTTGGCGTAAGTGACCCGGCTGCCCGTTGCGATTTCCAGCACGTCCATCACCGGCTCGCGATATTTCCAGGCCCACATAAACACCGTGTTGTAGCCCAGGAAGTGCCCCGCGAGGCCCACCCACAGCAGGTGCGAGTGCAGCCGCTCCAGCTCGTTGACGATCGTCCGAAGGTACAGCGCACGCTCGGGCACCTCGACGTGGGCGATCTCCTCGACCGCCTGGACGTACGCCAGCGGATGGCTGGCCGAGCAGATGCCGCAGACCCGCTCGACCACAAACGGCACCTGATCGAACGTCTTGGACTCGTCGAGCTTCTCGATGCCCCGGTGGTTGTAACTGATGCGAACATCGACATCCACGACCGTCTCGCCGTCGACGTAGAGCTGGAAGAACTCCGCCTCCTCCTGGAGCGGGTGGAACGGCCCGATGTTTATCATCGTCTTGCCGGGATGCTTGATCTGCCCGGCCGTTCCGGGCCCGGGCGGCGCTTCCTGCGGCGTAAGAACGTCCGGCGGGGTCCGGTTGGGCGGCAGGGCAGGACGGTCCGTTACCTGGTCGAAACCCTTACGGAGCGGATACACGCCCTCGGGCCAGGAATCGTCCAGAATTAGCCGGCGCATGTCCGGATGGCCCGGGAAGTTGGCGCCGAGGAGGTCGTGCATCTCACGCTCGATCCAGTCTGCGGCGGGCACTACGTTGGCGACGGAGTCCAGCTCCAGCCCCGGCCTGGTCGCCAGCGCCTTTAGAGTGACGACAATCCCCGCCGGTTCGACGGCCCAGTGGTAAAGCACGTCGATGCCGTCGCGGACCTCCAGGCCCGTGGCCGTCACGAGCCTCGCGCCATCCATCGCGAGCATCGTCGAGGCCACCTCTACGGTCCTGACCGGGTCGATCCGGGCCATGCCGCGACGCTCGTCGCAGAACTCGACCTCGACCACCGCCGAGCCCAGGGAGGCAATCACCTGGCCGACGGGGCCGGTAAGGGCTACTTCCGTTCCGCTCGGCGCGATAGACATCTGAGCGCTCCTTACAACTGTTTGAGAAACTCCATGGCCTTGACGGCCGCGGAAATCATGGCCTCCGGCTTCGGCGGACAGCCGGGCACGTACATGATGATCGCCTCGGGGTCGACGGCCCGAATCGCCTCGTCTACCTTCGGGCCCATGTGATAGGACTCGGCGAAAATACCCTGCGCCAAGGCGCACGAGCCGATGGCCATCACCACGCAGGGCCGGGGAGTCTGCATGTAGACTTCCTGGACCCTGGGCATGGCCTGACGCGTGCATGTGCCGGTTACGGCCAGCACGTCGGCATGCCGAGGCGAGCCGACCAGCAACATGCCGAACCGCTCGATGTCGTACCGCGGCGTGAGAAGGTCCAGCACCTCGATGTCGCAGTTGTTGCACGCGCCCGCGTTGACGTGGTAGACCCACAGGCTCTTGCGTAAGGCCCAGTTCTTGAGTTTCGTCAAAGCCATGAGATTCCCCTCGCTTCGCCTACGATCGCCAGCGCGGCTGCGAGGATCGCCAGGGGCGTCAGGTAGAACCAGAAAAACCGCACCGCCTGATCGATCCGCAGGCGCGGGTTCGTGTTGCGGATCAGCGTCGCCAGGGCCACCAGCAGGACGTACTTGCCCGCGAACGTCAGCCAGCCCCACCAGGCTCCTGTGTTGAGCCCGCCCCAGAAGACCACGATAATCAGCAGCGGCAGCAGCGCCAGGAGCATCGCGTTGGAGACCAGGAACATCGCCAGCGACGGGCCGGAGTACTCGACGTACACGCCGGACATGATCTCGCACTCGGCCTCGGCCATGTCGAACGGAACGAGCCCGAGCTTGGCCTGCATGCAGAGAATCGCCACCACCATCGCGATAGCGCCGGACACGCTGAGCACGACAGGCGCCTGGGCCTGGGCCTCGAGTATGCCGCCGAGCCTCAGCGACCACCCGGTTCGCGCCACGGCCGTCATCATCGCAATCACCATCGGCAGCTCGTAGCTCAGCAGCAGCTTGATTTCCCTCGCCGCACCGAAAGACGCGTGCGGGCTTCCGCTGGCGGAGGCGCCGGCGATGGTCATGATCGCGGGGATCGTCAGCAGGTATATCACGACGATCAGATCGCCCAAGAACGTCGACTGCGGGCTTAGCACCGCCCGCCAGAGAATCGCCGCCGCGACCGTCGAGGCCGCGACCGCCACCAGCGGCGCCAGCAGGAACCCCGTGCCCCGCGCGGTTGTGGGCATGAGGGTTTCCTTGCCCATGAGCTTGAGGATGTCCGCGCCGGGCTGATACCACGGCGGCCCGACACGCCACTGCACGCGGGCCGTCACCAGCCGATCCACCCAGCGAAAGGCCAAGCCGAGCACGATCGTCCCGGCCGCCGCAGCCATCCACACCAGGATTGTCACGCCAAGGTCCATGGTTCACCTTCGCTTGTAAAGATTGTCCGCGGCCGATCTGCCGCCGATTATCAGCAGGCCCTGGGCCTCGGCCTGGTGCTCGTCGACGAACTGAAGCGCGCCCGAAGGGCACGCGGCGACGCATCGCGGCACGGCCTGGTCATCCGTCGCCAGTCGATCCGCGCAGAGATCGCACTTGGCGATCTGGTGGCCTGACAGCTCGCCGGGCGACTTGATGGTCCCCGGCGTCCCGGAAAGCTGATCGGATATCACGCCGAACGGGCAGGCCCGCGCGCACGACCCGCAGCCGATGCAGCGGAAGAGCCGGCGGCGGACGATGCCTGCGTCGTCGCGGACCATCGCCTCGGCCGGACATGCGTCCACGCACGCGGCCGCCTTGCACTGCCGGCATATCAGCGGCAGCAGCGCCCACCCCGACCGGGCAAAGCCCCCCGCGGGCATCCGGGCGTGACTTGCATAGCACGCGGCCGCGCACGACTGGCACTCGATGCAGCGGTCCACGTTGATCACCACTCGTTTGGCGATTTCAGGTTGTCTGGCTTGCGTAATCATTCGCGGCCTCGATTTTCACCGGTACGGGCGCCCCTGCGGTCGCGCCCGCCGCCCCATCGACGTGCAGCGGACACATCGCTCGCGCGTCCGGAAGGGCCTCGCCCAGCACGACGGCCCCGCCGTCGAGCGAATGGCTTATGCGAACGCGGGCGCGGATGCTGACCTCGCCTGCGCCGACCTCGACCATGTCCAGGTCCTTGACGCCCAGCCGGCGGGCATCTGTGGCTGCAAGGCGGACCAGCGGCGTCGATCCGACCGCCGCCTGCCATGACGCGTGGGCGGTAAGCTCTCCACAGCCGGCGTCGGTTGGCTGCCTGCCCAGCAGCAGCGCCGGATACGGTGGCACGGTTGCGGCGCCCGCTGACATGTCCGGCGCGGCGATCGATGCCCGCCCCAATTCTCCCACCGGCCCCGGCTGCGCCGGCTCGCAAGCGCCCGCCGCACGGGCAATCGCCGCGATGACGTCCGCCGGCTCGGCTGCGCCCGCCGGCGGAACCATTACCGCGTCGAGGCAAACCTGCTGTTCGCCGCCGAAGAGATACGTTCCGCCAAGTTCCATCGGAAGCGCTGCCGGCAAGACGAACTCGGCCGCGGCCGTCGAGCGGTTCGGCAAGGCAGCCGCGGCTGCCAGGATTCCCCGGCCGCGGATGCCGAGCATGCCCAACAGGTCGCACCCGACGGTCACCCAGGCCGCATCCTGGCGGGCAAGGGCGTCGGCGAGGTCTATCGTGGCCAGGCGAGGTCCGAGGCGCACGGCCGCCATGGCGTTGGCGCCGGTGGGCTGGCAGGCCAGACCGCCGCCAAGGGCGCCGGCGAGTTTGCCGGCCAGGTAGCCGATCTGCCGCCAAGCGCCGGTGCGCCCGTACTCGGCGGCCAGAATGATCGCCGGATGCCTGCACTTGGCGAGCGCCTGTCCGGCCGCGCGGACCGACTTCACATCCATCCCGCCCGGCGGGGCGATTCCGCCGGCGTCCACGCCGGCCGCGCCGGC
>JAUWQU010000430.1 GCA_030610965.1 Phycisphaerae bacterium | reverse complement strand
CACACCTGCGATAGGCCGATGCCCTGTGCGCCTCATCGCCGAAACTTCTGACGAACAGCCCGGCGGAAAGTTCCCGAATCGGCGGTGAGACTGAGATTCCCCATATGGATGCCAGTCCACATCCGCCGTGGGTGCGAGTTCATTTGGGAAATCTCGGTTCAGAAGCGCCGGTTTGGCCGTGACCCGCCGCAACCACCCGCGGGGACGGCTGCGAGAGTGGCCGATGGCGACATTTCTTCCTGGCGGACCATAACACGTTCGACAACCATCAATTGATAGCGTCTGAGGCTTCAGACTTCAGGCTTCAGGCTTCAGGAGAAGAGGCTTCAGGCTACAGGCTACAGGCTTCAGGAGAAGAAACCGTGGCCGGCAGTCGCGAAGCTCCCGCCGTTTTTTCTTCGCCTGAAGCCTGCAGCCTGTTGTCTGAAGCCTCTGTCTCGTGCATCCGCCGGGTAAAGCGCAGGCTGCCAGAAAGGAAGGTCGGTCACGAGTGGCCGATGGCGGGCGGAATCTCTGGCCAGCGGGCCGGGCCGGCGTTAACATCGACTTTCGATAGCCTATGATTGTTGCGAAACGCAGGTGCGGTGATGCGGTAGGGCGCCTCAGAAGGCCCGAGAGAATGCTTCCCGACGCGCCGTTACCGGGGAGCACTTGAATGAGAATCCCTTATCCAGGAGCTAACCTATGCCAAGCCGAATGATGATTCCCGCGATAGCCTGCCTGATGTGCATGATTCTGGTAGCCTGTGCTGCCCCCGCCGGCGCGGCGCCCAAGCCCAAAAAGTCTCACGCCGCCTCGGAGGTCTACAAGCAGCCGCTCGATCCGCAGGCCAACCCGTGGAAGGACAAGGGCATCGCCTCAGGGTACGTCTTCGGCGCCTACTACACGCGCAAGAACGTCGATGAGAAGTGGCACCGTTTCAGCCGGACCGACGAGTACGCCGACGTGATGGTCAAGTTCGACAACTCGCCCGACGAGTTGGTCTTCTGGCGAGGCAGCAGCTACCTGCCCTACTACAAGGCCGCCAAGGGCCAGTGGGCCTTCGAGGAGTTGGCCCCGCGCAGCGGCGACGGGCCCGAAGGCCGGCCCGACAAGGTCAACCGCCACTCCCGCGCCACCATCATCGAGTCATCGCCGAAGCGCGTGGTGGTCCACTGGCGATACCTGACGGAGTTTCCCGCCGATGTCGGCCTGCAGAACCCGCCGGACCAGACGAAGTTCATCGATGAGTACTTCATCGTGACGCCCGATCGCACGGTTGTTCGCGCGGTTCGGCCGGGCTGTCCGGACATCGAATCATGGTACGACAAGTCTCGCGTGAAGGTGTCCAAGCTCAAGCTCGCCGGCGGCGGTATCGAGCCGCTCAAGGCCGACAACGACGATCGCCAGGCGGCACTGGCGCTGATGGGCTTCGAGGCCGCGCCGGCCGGAGTTGCAAAGGCCAGCCCCAAGCGGCCGAGCCCTGCTTCGCCGACCGCGGCGATTAGCTGGTCGTTCGACGAAGGCAAGGGCCGCACCGTCGGCGAGTCGGTAACGGGCGCCGGCTGCGATATCCAGGGCCACGCCGCTATCTGGCGGGCCGGCGTGTCAGGGGCCTCGCTGGTCTTCGACGGCTACACCACCAAGGTAGCCCTCCCTGCCGGCAAGGCGCCGAAGATCGCCCGGCAGGTCACGCTCGAAGGGTGGATCGCCATCGCCGCGTACCCGTGGAACTACACCGCCGTCGTCCAGCAGGGCGACGTTATCAACGATGGGAACGGCTACTTCCTGGGCATCGACGCGGACGGCAAGCCGACAATCGCCGCGATGATCGGCGGCGCCAAACGCGTGCTGGTAGCCGACAAGGCCGAACACCGCATACCGCGATTCCGCTGGACCCACCTCGCCGGCGTCATCGACACCGAGGCCGGGACGATGACGCTCTACGTCGATGGCAAGCCGGTCGCCTCGGCCGAGGCGCCCAAGGGCAAGGCCATCGACCTTGCCGCCGAGAAGCCCGTGGTGATCGGCCAGGGCCCGCCGATGAAAACCCTCTGGCCAGTCGGCAAACCGTTCGGCAAGTTCCCCTACTCGCTGGACGGAATGATCGACGAGGTCCGCGTCTACGACAAGGCGCTGACCGGCAATCAGGTAGCCGCCGCCTGCAAGGCCATGGCGCCGACAGAAAAGCGGCGCGCCCGGCCGGACATGTACCGCCGCGTGCTGCCCGCCGGCGATCCCGGTTGGAAGAACTTCGGCGCGCATTACACCAACCTGAAATTCCACCAGGGCTGGGACAGCATGTTCCGAATGTCGGGCCAGCCGGATATCGTCGTGACATTCGACAAACAGCCCGGCCGGTACGTGCTGTGGCACGGCGTGGGGTACATCCCGATGATGGTCACCGAGAACGGCCGGTGGTATTCCAACGAGTTCAACGAGACGTGGTGGCGAGGCTGCTGCGAGCCGATGTCCGACAAGAAGATGGTCTTCGGCCGGGTGCAGATCATCGAGCAGAGCCCGGCGCGAGTCGTGCTCAAGTGGCGATACCCGCTGAGCAACGTCGGTTACCAGATCTATGCCGAGAACTGGGACGACGACACCGGCTGGGGCGAGTGGTGCGACTGGTACATGACGATCTACCCGGACGGCACCGTGGCAAAGCGGATGCGGATTTACATGAGCACCACACACAGCCACGAGTGGCATGAATCGATGGCCATCTTCGGCCCCGAGCAGCATCCCGAGAAGGTGGGCGAAACCCAGCCGGCACTGATCGTCGGCACGGCCGGCGGCGAGGTCCGCCGGTACGACTGGATAGACGCCCCGCCGGAGAAGGTGGATTACACCGACGTCATCCTTCACGTGGCCAACATGAAGGCCGAGTACGACCCGTACGCCATCGCCCGCGTCGCCAGAGGCAATGTGTACAGCAGACGCGGGCCGAGCCCGTATTCGGTCTTCCCCGCGTGGAACCACTGGCCCGTCGCGCAGATTCCCTCCGACGGGCGGTTCGTCCACTACCCCGACCGCACCGCCCACAGCTCGCTGACGCACATCTACTGGGCCGACTCGCACAGGTTCGGCGAAAAGGGCACGTACGAGGAAAAGGTGCTGCTGGAAGGGCTGAGCAACCTGGCGCCCGAGAAGCTGCTCACGCTGGCGAAGTCCTTCGTCGACGCCCCGGCCATCACCGCCGGTGACGGCGCGACCGCGAGCTTCGACCAGAACCAAAGAGCGTACGCGGTCCAGCGGACTTCGGGCGACGTGAAGAACCTACAATTAACCATCGAGGCGAGCGAGCGGAGCCCGGCCTTCAACCCGGCGATCGTCGTCGACAACTGGGGCGCCAATGAGCCCGCGAAGATACAGGTCAACGGCAAGGCCCCGACCAAGGCTATGGACGTCCGCCAGGGCGTCGTCCCGCGGGCCAACGGCGTCAACGCGCTGGTGATATGGATGGAGCTGACTGCCATCGAGCCGGTCAGCGTGAGAATCGACAGGTAAAGCCGCGACCCCATAGCGGCCCTTTTTTGGCACGGAGTTACGGAAAGGACTTCCAATGGCATTCACGTTAGAACTTGGCGCCGCGGCGCCTGACTTTCACCTTCCCGGAGTGGACGACAAGCAGTACAGCCTGGCCAGCTTCCAGCAGGCAAAGGCCCTGGTCGTCGTATTCAGTTGCAATCACTGCCCGGCCGCCATCGGCTCGGAGGACCGCATGGTCCAACTGTACAAGGACTACAGGCCCAAGGGCGTTGAGATGATCGTCATCAACTCCAACGAGGACAAGAACCACCCGGACGACTCGTTCGAGAAGATGATAGTGCGCGCGAGCGAGAAGGGCTTCGAGTTCCCTTATGTCCGCGACGAGAGCCAGGATGTGGCCAAGGCGTACGGCGCGCTTCGCACGCCGCATTTCTATGCCTTCGACGCCCAGCGGCGGCTTCGCTACACCGGCCGAATGGACGACAACCCGTACGACGAGGCCAAGGCCGCGCAGCACGACCTCCGCAACGCCCTGGACGCCCTGCTCGCCGGCCAGACCCCGCCGGTGGAACTGACCAACCCGCTCGGCTGCAACGTCAAGTGGCTGGACAAGGACGCCCACTGGATGCCCCCGGAAGCGTGCGACCTGGTGTGACGGCGGGCGTGGAGACATATCCACGGCCCCTTCGGGAGGAGTTGTTTGGTGCCACGCCCAAGCGATGCTTGCTTGGGTGGGGCACCAGGCGGGTGCGGCCGGATTATGGTGGCGGTTTGTCATTCCCGTCAGACTCCGCGGATCGACGGGCCAACAAGCATCAAAGCACAGACAAATATCAAGTTCCAAACGATAAGCACCAAACCAGCCGAGGGCAAAACCGCCCGGCAAGGGCCGCCCCGCCGCAGCGGACCTTCGGCATGGCGGATCGGGTTGCCAAAGCCCTTTGTCCGAGGACACCAGCGGCGACGGCGAAGCGGCACGGCAGCGGGGGTGTCTTCGTCTAGGTCATTGGAGTTTTTGGTGCTTGTTGTTTGTCTGGGATTTGTTGCTTGAGATTTGGAGCTTAGCCAGAGCGGCCAGTTGCCACCACCAGCCGACCGCACACGGTTCCGCCGGA
>JAUWQU010000636.1 GCA_030610965.1 Phycisphaerae bacterium | reverse complement strand
GGCCCTGCGCCGGGTGGAATTCTCTTGCGGGCCGGGGCCGGCTTGGCGTATGCTGGTTGGTCGGCATTGAAAGCTCACGAAAGGACGCCACCAGCGTCCTTTCTTGGTATAAGGCCAACGCCGGCGGTCGCGGCAGGGGCTCAGCGGCCGGAAAAGGCGAAGGCATGGCAAAAAACGATAATTCCGCGTTCGAGAACGGCTACGTCCTGCCGTTCGAGAAGCCCATCGCCCGGATGCAGAAGCAGGTCGCCGACCTGGAGGTCGAGCAGGCCAAGACCGGGCGCGACTATGCCAGCGAGATCCGCCAGTTGCGCAGGCAGTACGTCTCGCTGATGCGGAAGACCTACCAGAGCCTGACGGCCTGGGAAACCGTGCAGGTCGCCCGCCACCCCCACCGCCCCATCGCCGGCGATTACATCGACCGGATCGTCAAGAACTACGTCGCGCTGCACGGCGACCGCCGCTACGGCGACGACAGCGCCATCCGCGCCGGCTTCGGGCGAATCGGCACGGAGAAGGTCGCGCTGATCTGCCAGCACAAGGGGCGCGACACCAAGGAGAAGATCGCCTGCAACTTCGGCTGTCCGCACCCGGAGGGCTATCGCAAGGCGCTGCGAATAATGAAACTGGCGGAGAAGTTCCACCTGCCGGTTGTCTGCCTTCTCGACACGGCCGGGGCGTATCCGGGAATAGGCTCCGAAGAACGCGGCGTCGCCGAGGCCATCGCCGTAAACCTTCGCGAAATGAGCCGGCTGCGGGCGCCGATAGTCTGCATCGTCATCGGCGAGGGTGGCAGCGGCGGGGCCTTGGGAATCGGAGTCGGCGACCGCATGGCGATGATGGAGTTCGCGTGGTACTCGGTGATCTCGCCGGAAGGCTGCGCGGCGATTCTCTGGCGAAAGGGCGAAAAGGCCCCCGAGGCCGCCGAGGCCATGAAGGTTACCGCCAAGGATCTGCAGGCGCTGGACATCATCGACGACATAGTGCCCGAGCCGCTGGGCGGCGCCCACCGCGACCCTGCCGAGGCCGCCCACAACATCGAACGCCACATCGTCCGCACACTCCGCCAACTGGCCCGCGTGCCGCTGGACAACCTCCTGAGCCACCGCTACGACCGCTGGCGCCGCATGGGCAAGTTCATCCGAGGCCAGCAGGAAGCCATCGAGCAGGCCGGGATAACGTCGGAATAAGGAAGGTTGTCTCGATATGTCTGGTTTGTTCCGGGACCAGACAGGCGTTCTGGCGCCGGTTCGGAGCAACCGCGAAGCGAGACCTACCGCAGCGTCCCCCTAAGGCGAAGCACGGCTTCGGCGGCAGCTTTCCGCACAGAGGGATCACCGTCGCTCTTGGCCATTTCGGCCAACATGTCATCGGCGTCGCCTGCGCCGATACGGCCTAGCGCTACGGCAACGCTTCGGCGGACCAGCGGGTCCTTGTCCTTCAGCGCCGCGATCAACCGGGCCACGGCCTCTCGCTCCTCTTGGGCAGGTGCAGGCGTGAGCCTCGGCGCTCCGCCGGCCCTGGCCGCCATCCGACGCTCGACGGCCTTCCTCGTCGAGATGAACAGAACGGCGTCGTCCACGAGGTAGTCCAGCCCGCCGCTATCGGCCGCGGCGCCGCCGAGGTCCTTCAGAATGAACGCCACGGCCCTTTCGACAGTGATGTGCCGCTGGTCCATGCTGAGCTTGGTCTCCGGCTTGATGCCCACTGCGAGGAGGGCCTTCCAGTCGACACGGATGTCAATCTCGGAGTACTCGTGAAGGAACGTAACGACGTCTCTGAGGTCTATATCTGCGAAGCTTAGTCTAGTGAGCTCTCTCGGCAGCTTCTTCAGCGTCCGCCTACCGGCCTCGCTCTGGCTGCTCCATTGCCGGATCGCCGCTCGGCGATACCGCTCTCGTCGGCCACCATGGATGCCGTTTACAATCTCCTCGGCCGGGGCGATGTACAGGCAGCCCCCCCAGATGGTGAAGCCGATTTGGCCTCCCGTCGCCACCAACATGCGACACACGGCCTCGCCCATGGTGATGTCCCGCCAGCGGACCTTTAGAGGTACGCCTTCCATGGCGCCCACTGCCTGGAAAGCCCGGTAGTCGATCTGGTGGACGTGACCTCTGTCATTGGCGTGGAACGCGACGGTATCCATCATGTTTCCCGGCTTGAAGACGTCCAGATCGAGCTTGGGAATCACCAACGTCAGAAAGGCCATGCTCTTCTTGGCCTGATTGGCGTCCACGTTGCGCCCTCCCAGCACAACGATGGCCTCCACGGCCGCGAGGCGGACGCTACGGTTGGGGTCGCCCGCCCCCATTTCGATGAGCGGCCAGATTGCTTCCGGCTCCCCGAGCCGGCCGAGGGCGATGGCTGTCTCGAATCGGGCGTTGGGATCGTCAGCCTTCAGCAGCCCCAGCAGGCGCGTCACGGCGCGAGGGACGGCCGACTCGGCGGGTTGACTGGCGGGCTGGGGTAGTAGTTCCAGCTTGCTGACTACCGGGTAGTGGTCCGAGGGGCCTTTGGCGATCGTGCGGCTGGATAGCGTCTTGAAGTTGCGGTCATGCCAGACATAGTCGAGGCGGAACTGCCACTTGGCGGTCTGGCCCATCGGCCAGTGCCAGCTTGGTTGGCTGTCGGCCTGGGCGGTAACCGAGGCGAAGCTGTCGATGAAGCCCTTGGCGGCCAGGAACGTCGTAGCGTTCATGGCTGAGATGCAGTTGAAGTCACCCAGCATCACCACCGGGAGTTTGGATGGGAGCTTGGAGTGGATGAATCGGATTTCCTTGGCTCGGATGGGCTCGGTCTGGGCCACGGCATTCAGCATTGTGGACGCGTTTGCGTTTCTCGGGGGCACGGTCGGCATCAGGTGCGTGTTGACGAGTTGCACGGCCCGGCCGGCCACCTTTACCTGAACCATGGCCGTGCCGAACCACCCGGCGCTCTTGGGCAGCATTTTGGGAGCCAGGAGCGGCTTCTTGCTGAGCCAGCCGAAGCCGCACGCGGCTGGGCCGCGGTAGAATTTCGTGTGCGGGTAGGTCTTGGCCAGCGTCTTCTTCAGATGTGCGTAGAGCGCTGGATTGCCCTCTTGAATGGCCACTATGTCGGCTGCGCACTCGCGGATGATCCGAACGTATTCGTCCAACGACCGCTTGTCGGAGATGCTGAAGTTCATGTTGTAGGTGGCCACGACTATGGTGGTCGGATCGGACGTGGGTGCCGGTCTGCTTGTGGGGCCGGCCGTGGCCTTCGTGACGGAGTTGGGGGGGCGCCCCGCGGGGGGGGC
>JAUWQU010000114.1 GCA_030610965.1 Phycisphaerae bacterium | reverse complement strand
TCCGGCGGCGGGCATCGCAGGGCGTTTGTCCGCTCCATGACCGCCACTCGTGCATCCTGCCTCAGAGTCCAGGCCAGCACCCCGTAGCCGGTATCTACCGCGATAGCCCTGGCCGCGCCGCGTTGGAGAAGGCAGTCGGTGAAGCCGCCGACGTTGCAGCCGAAGTCCGCAAAGACGAGCCCGGCCACGTCGAGGCCAAAGGCGCCCAGCGCCGCGTCGAGCTTGTCGCCGGCCCTGCTGACGAACCGTCCGCTCTTGCCGCTGTCGGCCACGAGTCGCCTCGCTCCTTTCGCTGTCGCCGGGCCTCTGGGACCAGGCCAAGGCGTCCGGTACGTAATAGAACAGCCCACAGCTCCCGCGCCGTAAGGCGGCGGTCGATCCTGTGGGCTGACAATCCCGCGCCCGCCGAAGCAGGCGGTAATTCCGCACTACTAGGAAATCTTGTTGAGCATCCGCGCCAGGCGGCTCTTGCGGCGGCTGGCGGTGTTCTTGTGGATGGTGCCCTTGGCAGCCACCTTGTCCACCCGCTCGTAGACGACCTTGAGCTGCTCGGCAGCCTTGGTCTTGTCGCCGGCCTTGACGGCCTGGTCGAACTCGCGGAGGGCTTCCTTCATCTGCTGCTTTCGCCACCGGTTACGGCCACGACGCTTGACATTCTGACGAACGCGTTTTTTCGCTGAAAGCGAATGTGCCACGAATGCATCTCCTGATCTATGTCTGGGCTTCTCTAATTCCGGCTTACTGGGAAACGCCGCATTATACGTACGGCCCGGCAAAACACAAGTGCTAATCGGCCAAAACCGCCCCGCCCGCGAGGGTTACTTGGCGGCCTCGCCTTCCTGCTCGCTGATCTTCTTGCGTATGTTATCGACGCGCTCGCGAACGTCGCGGTAGTTGTAGTCGAGCTGGGCGACGGTGGAGAACTGCTCCTGGGCCTTGTCCAGTTCGCCCATATCGTCCAGCACGTCGCCGAGGTAGTACCGCAACTCCTTGGTGAACTCCTCGGTCGACTCGGACTGAAGGGCCTTCTCGAACGTCTCGACGGCCTCGCGGAGCCAGCCCTTCTTGACGAAGGCCTGCCCGATCAGGCTGCGGGCGCGCAGAGCACGACGCGGGTCGCGCTGGGCGGTCTGGAGCGACGCGATCGCGTCGTCGTATTCCCCGGACAGGAACTGCCGCCGGCCAAGCTCGTACTTCAGGCCGAGGTCCGTCGGGTAGTTAGCGCACCGCTCCTGGTACTCATCGAGCTCGAATGCCAGTTGCCGCTTGGCCTGCTCGGTTGCCCCGGCCTTGTCGCCATCGTCCCGCAATTGGCGGAACCGGCGCGCCATCTGCCGAATGCGAACGTCGCCGACGCGCAGCTTGAACTGGTAGGCCCCACTGTCCTTGTGGGCCTTTGCAAGGATGTCGATCGCCTCGTTCTCGTATGACTCGTTTTCCATCTTCAACAAGGCGTCGACGATGCCGTTGATCTTGCCCGCCACCAGGGGGTTCTCAAGGTACTCCTGCCGGGCATTGCGGATCTGCTCGATAAGGTACTCCTCGTCTCTGACCAGCGAATCTTTTTTCTGCAGTTCCGACTGCTTCGCCAGATCATCGACACCCTTGGTGAAGTCGCCCTCTTCCTCGAACTTGCCCTTGTCGATCGCGTACAGGGCCGTCAGGCGGCGAAGACGCTCGCGAAGCTCGCCGTCGTTGGGGTCCACCTGCATCGCCATGTCGCAGGCCTGGACCGACAGCGAGAAATCCTTGGCCAGCTCGAAGGCTGTCACCAATTCCACCAGGATGCGCTTGCTGGGCTTCTTGGCCTGGCGCTGGCTTTCGAGGATGATAAGGCTGACCCAATGGACGACCTTGATAAACTCGCACTTCCTGGCCGTGTGAAGCACCTGCATCATGTACGGCACCGAGCCGGGGCTCTTGCTCAGCAGGTACTCGGCATTGACGAGGTTCTGGATGGGATCCTTGCCGGACCGGCGCTTGAGTTGGTCGATCATTCCCGCGGCCTTGCCGCCCTGGGCCTTGCGGTTGATGGACACCTTTCGCAGCGGCTTGTGCCCGCGCTCCATGCTCTCCGGCTCGCGAGAGATACCTTCGAGGTACATCTCGATCGCGAAGTCCCAGTTGCCCGTTCCGCCCACCTGATCGGCCCGGTCGAAAAAGGCCTTTCCCTTGCCCGCACTGGGGCTGTTCTTCGATTCTGCGCTGGTCATTGATGCGTCCTTTAACCGGGTCCACGCTCGACAGGCCAATAATGTACCCAAGGGAACTCTGCCTGGCAAGCACACTTGCCGTGGCGTCTCGAAGGCGCCGGCCGCACCGGCGGGCGCCTGCATGGCCGAGCACGGGAACAGCTTGCTCACCTACCCGTGCCGGCGAACAAGCCCGGCCGAGCGATTCATTATACAGCGCGGGCCAGGGCGTTGGCAAATGCCAAGAATTCCGCCGGGTCCACCCGCTCGGGCCGCCGCGAAGGATCTATGCTGGCCGAGGCCATCGAAGCCTCCACAGCCTCCGGCGAAAAGGCCATGCCCTTGCGCCGGCAGATGGACCGCATCTGCTTGCGCCGCTGGCCGAAGGCGTGCTGGAGCAACTGCTGGAGAACCGCAACGTCCTCCAACTGACCGGCCCTGGCGGGGTCGAAGTCGATGCGGCACATGCGGCTCTCGACGTTCGGCCGAGGCCAGAACGCGCCGGGCGATACGACCGCCCCTTGCCGAACCGTACCCATCACGGCCGTCATTACGCTGACCGGGCCGTAGGCGCCCGAGCCGCACGGCGAGCCGAGCCTCTCGGCCACTTCTCGCTGGACGGTGAAGGTCATTCGCTCGAAGCGTCGCCGGGCGCCGGCCGGATGCCTCAGGTGCCGCCACGACTCCGCCAGGCACTCGGCCAGCAGGGGCGTGGCGATGTTGTACGGCAGATTGGACAGAAGTTGCGTCCGCTCGGGCAGGGCCTCGAGCACCGCCGGGGACAGGCGATGCTTGCCGGCAAGTACGTCGCCCTCGATGAGCGTGAAGCCCGTGCGATCGCCGAGCCGCTCGCGGAGCAGACGGCACAGGCCGTGGTCGATCTCCGCGGCCACCACGCTGGCGCCACCGGCCAGGAGCTCTTCGGTCAGAGTTCCGGTCCCGGGCCCGACTTCCAGAACTTTCTGCCCGGCGGGCAGCTCAGCAAGCTCGATCAACTTGCCCAGCATGTTGTGATCGATCAGGAAGCACTGCCCGAATGCCTTCTGCGGCCGCAGGCCCGCGGCTTCGAGCATCCGGCGGATTTCGGTAAGCGTCTGCATTGCGAGCATCAGACTACAAACAAGGCGAACTGCCGTGAATTCAAATCCGAATCTCGAAGCACGAAATCCTAAACAAATCCGAATCGCCAAATTCAAATGTTCCAAACGCTGGGGGTCGGCGCAGTAATTGTCACATATGCAGGGACGCCTGAAGCCCAGGGATAGCAATCCCTGGGTGAGCGCCCGGTCATTGCTGTCCCAGGGATTGCTATCCTTGGGCTTCGGGACAGAGAGATTCAACTCCACCGAAAGAATCCTTCGTTTGGACCTTGATGGTTGTGATTTGGAGCTTGTTTGTGTTTTGGTATTTGTCCTTTGGAGCTTGCGGTTCGCCGCCGGTATAGTAATCGGCCATGGACGAATCGCAGAGCAATCCCGATCGCGAGCGGAACGTCAACATCTGGGCGCCGTGGCGGATCGAATACATCGAGTCGCTGGCCACGGACCACGGCTGCTTCCTGTGCGACATCCGCGACAATCCCTCGGACGACGAGCGGAACCTGGTGATCTGGCGAGGCCGACGTGCCCTTACGGTGATGAACCGCTTCCCGTACACGGGCGGGCATTGCCTGATCGCCCCGCAGGACCACCTGCCGGATCTCGAGGGTACGGACGGCGAGACGATCCTGGAGATGATGGCGATGGTCCGCGACGTCCAGAAGGCCATAGCCGGGGCCATCTTCGCCCAGGGCTTCAACGTGGGCATGAACGTCGGACGATGCGCCGGGGCCGGGCTGCCCGGGCACCTGCACATCCACGTCGTGCCGCGATGGGCGGGCGATACGAACTTCATGAGCGTCTTCGGCGACGTCCGCGTGATACCCGACGCACTGTCTAACCTGCGTGGCAAGATCCTCTCCGCCGCCGGCAAGCTCGGCCTGCCCAAGCCGCCGGACGGGCAGTGAATCCATGGAACCGACCATGCCTCAGACCGCGGCAAGAGATTGGCTCGCAAACCCGCGCCGGGCAGTGCTCGCGCCGTGGGCCATCGACGAGGATCGTTCCGGCGGGCGAGCCTGCGACGAGCCTGAACACCCCTACCGTTCGTGCTTTCAGCGCGACCGCGACCGGATCGTACACTGCTCGGCCTTTCGTCGGCTGGACTTCAAGACGCAGGTCTACGTGCCGCACGAGCACGACCACTTCCGCACCCGCCTTACGCACACGCTGGAGGTAGCGCAGATTGCCCGGACACTTGGAAGGGCGCTCGGGCTGTGCGAGGACCTCGCCGAGGCCGTCGCACTGGCCCACGACCTTGGCCATCCGCCCTTCGGCCACGGCGGCGAGGCGGCCCTGGACGAATTGATGGCCCGCCACGGGCGCTTCGAGCACAACCGCCAGAGCCTTCGCGTGGTGGATTACCTCGAGCACCCCTACCCGGACTTCCGCGGGCTGAACCTCACTCGCGTCGTCCGCGTGTGCCTGGCCAAGCACGAAACCCGCTACGACACGCCGCTGGGCGGGGGCCTGGACAGCCCCCACATGCCGCCCCTGGCTGGGCAACTCGTTGACCGCGCCGATGAGATCGCCTACACCGCCGCCGACCTGGATGACTCCCTGGGCGCCAAAACCATAACCGTCGAGCAGATCGAGCACCTGGCGCTCTGGCGCCGCTCCTGGCAGGCCGTGGAGACAGCCGCGCCGGCGGCCAGCGCCATACATAAGCGCATCCGCACCTGCAAGAACGTCCTTGCCGCCATGGCCGACGACCTGCTGACGACCACCGCCGCCACACTCGACGCTCTCGGTGTCTCCACGCCCGAAGACGTCCTCGACGCAGGCCGGCGATGCGTTTGCTTCTCAGACCAAATGGCCGCGGACGTCGAGCAGATGCAGAGCTTCCTGCTGAATAACGTTTACCTGTCCGCCCGGCACGTCGAACTCGACCAGACCGGCCGGCAGATCATCCGCGAGTTGTTCGGCGCATTCATCGCCGACCCGTCGCAACTGCCGGCCCGCTACCAGCGGCGAATAGATTCCGACGGCCTGCACCGCGTGACATGCGACTACGTCGCGGGCATGACCGACCGCTTCTGCAAGCAGCATCCCGCTCGGCGGTCGGGGCAAAGTTGACCGGTGCGGCCCCGCCTGCCGCCGGCTACTCGCCGGCGGGTTCTTCGCCCTCAGGCTTGGCTTTGGACTTGCCTTTGGACTTACCTTTGGACTTGCTTTCGGGCTTGGCCGGAGGCTGTTCCTCAGCGGCCTTAACGGCCGGGGCGGCCGGGGCGGTTGGCTCTTCGGCCGGCTCGGCGCCGAACTCCGCCATCGGCTCATCGACGTAGACATCGTCAAGGTCGGTGGCGTCTATTCGCCGGCGGAGCAAGAAGTAGATGCTCGTGGTCGCGCTGGCGAAGAACGACAGGAGGAACGCCAGCACCGTCGCGGCGACCAACATGGTCCAGAACCATATCAGCCAGGCGCCGACGGGCTCGACCCCGCCCATGGCTTCGCCCGGAGCGGTGGTCAGCAGGTTGTTGAACGTGGGCGCAGGCCAGAGGACGTCCAGCTTGTCGGCCGTGGGGGATATGGTCTGCCCGCCGCCGACCACGCCGGCGCCGACGAACCAATGCGTCGCCGCCAGGGCCAAAAACGCGCAGAACCGCACGAACAGGTAGCATATTACTCCGTAGACCACGGCGACGAGGCTATAGAACGCCGCCCGCCAGGGCCGGCCGTAAACGTAGGAGTAGCTGCGCCCGATCGCGTCGAAGCTGTCGGAGCTCTCGACGGCGATGGTCGGGTACATCAGCGCCCCTCCTCCGCCGAGGCCCACGAGAAGGAAGGCGATGAGCAGCCCGCCAATAAGAGCCAGCGGCAGCAGCAAGCCCATAAGGATTCCGCCGCCCCAACTGCCGAACAGGAATCCGCCGAGACTCAGCAGCACGCCAATGACCAGGATGATGCTCAGCGGAATCAGCGGGGCGAAGTAGAAGCTCGGGAACTTGCCGGCGCTGAACCGCAGCGCCTGTCCGATGGAAATCTTCTGGTCCCGCCCGAAGTGCAGGGCCGCGATGCGATGGATGGCCCCGCCCAGCAGCGCCCAGACGGCCAGCGCCACGCCCAGCAGCAGAATCGCCATCAGCCAGTGCCTCGCAATCAGCCAGCACAGGCCGTTGAGCATCATCAGCACCCAGAACAGCAGCCCGGGCGTCTCGTCGGCGGGCACGGGAGTGAGGGCCGCGGGAATTCCGCTGACGTCCGGCTGCGGGTCAAGCATGCGGGCCCGATCGGCCATCATCCGCTGGTACGCAACCAGGCCGCCGGTTATGTTGCCGCACCTCACGGCCAGCAGCGCATTGCTCAGGCACCGGCCCTCGTAGGCCTTGAGGGCCTCGAAGACGCCGCTGCCCTGTATCTGCTCGATCTTGCCGCGGAACTCGAGTTTGCGAAGCGTCAGGGCGCGGCCGGCAGCCAGGATGTCCTCGGCAAGCTTGTCCTCGGCCTCTTCCTTGGCATCGCTGTTAAGGGCGGGGTCTTTGGCGATTTTGGCTTTGGCCGCGGTCTCGGCCTCTTCGATGAGGTCCTCGATGCGCTCGACCTGCTCGTCGAAGATGTCTTCGACCTTGCCGACGGCCTTGGACCAGTCCTTCTCGACCTGGCGATCCCGCTCCTTCTGGTCGGGCAGTTTGGGCCATTCAGGCTGGTTCGGCTCGATAAGCTTGGCCTGGAGGGCAACCTCGAAGTGCCCCCCACCGCCGCCCTCGCTGCGAAGCACTACAAAAAAGTCCCGCAGGCCTTCGCGCTCGGAGTGGGCATTGCCCCACTGGGTCACCAAGTCCGAGGCACGAGTGGTCTCGGCTCTGCCCTCCCACTTCTCGAAAGCCCGAGCCGAGGAACCGACGTACTGGAAAATCTCGCCCTGCAGCGCGCGAGTGCCCGTCCAGCCGCCGGCAGTGTCCAGGACCGAGCCCCACAGCCAGATCAGCAGCACGGCCGCCAGCGCAAGCGCGAGCTTGCTGACGTGAATCGCCATCCTGAACGACTTGAAGACGTGGGTGAAAGCGAAAACTTCATTCCAGTTGACGCGGGGCAACTCCTGACTTTCGTCCGCCATGGGTGCTCGTCCTTTCTGCTGGCCCGGCGATGATCGCCCCCGCGGGATTCCGCGATGGGCCATCGACCCCGGCCGACATTTTCCGTCGAACCGTCCCTGCTGTCCTTGCTATCCTTGCGACTGAAACCGCGAGGGATTATACCCCCCGAAGTGCAAGACCCGCAAATGTCTTTCCCGGGTGAACATGGGCAAAAAAGATACTTGGCCCTTTTTTCGCAATCACAGGGGCAACCGCGGGATTATTTCGACTTGCCTGTCGGCTTGGCCTTGGCGGCCTTGTCGCCGCTGCTCGCCCCGTCGGCGGATTTGCCCGAGGACGTATCGGTCGAGGATTTGCCGGCGGAATCGGAAGCGCCGCCGGAATCGCCGGACGACTTGTCGCCGCCGGACGGCTTATCGTTCGCAGCCGCCTTGCGGTAGGATTCGCTGCGGTAGTCGGTCTGGTAGAACCCGCTGCCCTTGAAGATCACCGCCGCGCCGGCGCCGATAAGCCTGTGAACCGCTAACTTCCCGCATGACGGACACTTGCGGATGGACGGGGCCTTGATGGACTGGAACTTCTCGAAGGTGTGCTTGCACTCGCCACACTCATAGTCGTACGTAGGCATTATCATTCACTCCCGCCGGGCCGAAACACCCCGGCCGCGGCAAACTTATCGCACATATCGAATATCACGTCCACAGCCCGCTCACTCGTCGCCATCGCCTTCGGACTGTTGCTCCGGAGCCACCGCCACGACCACCCCGGCCGGGCGAATGGTTCGGCCGCGGAGGATGTAACCCCGCGCCGCCTCGGACAGGACTGTTTGCGGGGGATGCTCGTCGCTCGGCTGCATCATCAGGGCCTGGTGCAACTCCGGATTGAACGGCTCGCCCTTGGCCTCGATGACCTTGAGCCCGAACTTGCCCAGCGTATCCAGGGTCTTGTCGTGGACGAGCTGCATGCCCTGCAGGAACGGGTCGTCAACGGCGTGGATGGCCCGACCGGCCTCCAGAGCACGCTCCATGTCGTCCAGCACCGGCAGCAGATCCTTGATGAGTTGCTCGTTGGCGAATTCCCTGGCCGAATCGATGTCACGCTGGACCCGCTTCTGGTAGTTGAGGTAATCGGCCGAGAGGCGTTGCAGCCGCGAGAGCAGGTCGTTGCGGTCCCGCTCGAGGGCCGTCAGGGCGTCCTCGGTTGTCTCGCCTTCAGCGCCCTCGACGGGCTGGGGGGGCTGAGCCTGGCTGTCGTCTTGCGCGTCTTGTTTCTTC
>JAUWQU010000239.1 GCA_030610965.1 Phycisphaerae bacterium | reverse complement strand
ACGGGTCAGCACTGTTTTCTCTTCTGTTGTCATAGTGTGTTATGTGCCGTTTGTTGTTTCGGTTGGTTGTTTTCTGCTGGGTCGGCCTCGGGGGCGAATGGTCAGGTCGAGTTTCAGTTTGCGGCTTATACGCATTTCAAGAGATTCTCGCGCCTTGGGGCGGCAGCGGCGCAGGGGACTGGCTCCGCCATGCTGTTCGGCGGTGCCTGTCCCCGGTGTTCCAGTACGGCGGTCAAACCGCCGGGACACGCACCTTCCCCCGCCCCGTCGCCGGGCAAAACATGATATCCGCGCGAGAACTAATCGGAATGCGTATAACGTGATAGATTGCGCCTTCATATTCAACGCGAAGCGGCCTGGCCATACCGTTAGATTACGCGACGAATACCTGCTCTGCAACCCTTATTTTATATTTTAAGGGCTGACCCCAATGCCGTCCGTGACTGATGCCCTCAAGAAAGTCCATGCCAGCGATCCACTCCGCATCCCGGCCGCGACGTTCAACACGCTGATCGACGTGGCCCGCGACCACCAGGCCAGCCGGCAGAACTCTGCGCGCCGGCCCGAGATGCCCCTCCAGCCGCCGGGCGTGACGGTCCAGGCCATGGTCGCAGAGCTCGCCGAGAAGGCGCTTGCTGATCTCGTGATCGGCGATAGAATCGTATGAAAGGCCGACGGCGGTCGTCGGCGACAAGCTATCCAGGAAATCTCGGCTACAACGATTTGGTTACGAAAGGAAAGGAACGAAGAGATGAAGAGAGTGTACGCGAAAGCAGCACTGGCGCTGGCCGTCCTGTTGGCGTCCGCCCTGGTGGTCCCGGCCGCCGACGCCCCGAAGGAACTGCCCCGCCCCGACGGCAAGCCGGCGGACATGTCCAAGCCCGTCCAGGTCTACATCCTGCTGGGCCAGTCCAACATGCTGAGCTTCGGCGATTTCAATAAGTTGAACGCGGCCGTGAAGGAAAAGAAGAAATATCCCTACCTAGTCGACGACGCCGGCGAGTGGACCGTTCGCAAGGACGTCCGGTTCGTGTGGGTCGGGGGCAGCGGTGGTCCCGGCAGGACAAGACTCATGAACAACGATTGGATGAAGGTCAAGGGCAACATCGGAGTGGAGATGGGCATCGGTCACCACGTGGGCCATCTCATCGACGCGCCGGTGATGATTCTCAAGAGCGCCACCGGCAACCGCAGCCTCGGCTGGGACCTGCTGCCCCCGGGCAGCAAGCAATACGAGGTCGAGGAGAAGGGCAAGACCTGGGTCTACGCAGGGTACGGGGATTCTCCCGAGCGCTGGGAGAAGGGCACGAATCCAAGGAGGATCGGCTGGACGGCCGGCTGTCAATACGCCGGAGATGTTGACCGTGCAAAAAAGGTGTTGTCGGATTTGGGCACATATTACCCTGGCGCAACAAAATATGAAGTTGCCGGTTTCTTCTTCTGGCAGGGCGACAAGGACCGCTACAACGCCGTCCACGCCGGCCGCTACGAACTGAACCTGGTGAACTTCATCAAGGCGCTGCGGAAGGACTTCAACGCCCCCAACGCGAAGTTCGTCTGCGCCACACTGGGCCAGACCAAGAAGGGCGCGGGAGGCAATGAAGGCAAGATCCTCGAGGCCCAGATGGCCGTCGCCGATCCCCAGAAGCATCCCGAGTTCAAGGGCACGGTGGCCACGGTCTACTCCAACCCCCTCAGTATGGGCGGCAGCTCCGGTGGCCATTACGGTGGCAACGCCGAGACGTACATGAACGTCGGCGAGGCCATGGGTCGGGCGATGGCCAAGCTGCTGGCAGCCAAGAGAAAGCCGCAAGCCGATCCCAAGGACGTTGCCGCACTCGCCGCCGCCGAGAAGATGATCGCAGAAGCGCAGTACCTCCAGGCCGTCACGGAGCTTCGCCGGTTGGCGAGCGCCAAGCCCGAGACGGACATCACCAAGAAGGCGGCGGAGCGACTCAAGGCGCTGCTGGACGATCCGGTGACGGCGCAGGCGATGATCGACGCCGAAGCCGACGCCTTCGAGGCCCGGTGCGTCGCCGCCGCGGAG
Source organism: Phycisphaerae bacterium (assembly GCA_030610965.1). Lineage (GTDB taxonomy): Bacteria > Planctomycetota > Phycisphaerae > SM23-33 > SM23-33 > JAUWQU01. The sequence goes on along the minus strand of JAUWQU010000239.1, from coordinate 4,273 downwards.
AAGAAGGACTACGCTCTGGCGATCAAGCTGTACGAGCAGTACGTCAAGCAGTTCCCCAAGGCGTCGCGTCTGGAGACGATCAAAGAGCGTCTCGAGTCGCTGAAGTCCGACAAGTCAGTTCAGGCGGACGTGAAGAATGCCCAGGCGGAAAAGGACTGCAAGACGTGGCTGTCGCTGGCGGACAACTACGCCAAGGCGAGCATGAACGAGAAGGCCCGGGAATACCTGACCAAGATCATCGAGAAGTATGGTGACACCGAATGGGCAGCCAAGGCCCGCGACCGACTGGCCAAGATCCCGGCCAGGTAAAGACCGACAACAACCCATGGAGAACAACGCAGCATGACAGGGAATCCATACTTCATAATCGCTGTTGGTGGCCTGTTTTCTTGTCGCTGCCGCGTGGCAAGGAGCGAGAGGATGGGCATTCGGCGTGAAATGACGCGGCGTGATTTTCTGGCGGGCGTGGCAGCCGCCGGTGGCGCATTGGCGGCGCGGGCCGCACCGGCCTTGTCCGAGGCCCAGGAGCGGGAGAAGGTCGAGGCCGCCCTGCCGGAAAGATCCCCCGCCTCGCCGGCAAAGCCTCGCAAGCTCCTGATCTTCGATCTCAACGTCGGCTACGGCGGACACGCCTCCCAGCGCACGGCGGGCCTTGCCTTCACCCTCATGGGCCGCAAGACCGGGGCCTTTGAAACGACCGTCAGCAAAGACCCGCAGGTCTTTCGTCCGGAGAGCCTGCGGCAGTTCGACGCGGTCTTCTTCAACAACACGGTGGGCAATCTCTTCCAGGACGCGCACCTGCGCGGCAGCCTGGTCGACTTCGTCTACGGCGGGGGCGGGCTGATGGGCGTGCACGGCACGACCGTCGCCTTCACGCGGTGGACCGAGGGAGCCCGCGAGGACTGGCCGGAGTTCGGCGTGATGCTCGGCGGCCGCGGGGCAAACCACAGGGCGTCCGACGAGCACGTCTTCATCAAGCTGGACGACCCGCAGCACCCCGTGAACCGCCCGTTCGGCGGGGAGGGCTTCGACTACCGCAGCGAGTTCTTCCGTGTGCACGAGCCGTACTCGCGGCGGCGGGTTCGCGTCCTGTTCAGCATCGACACCACCAAGACCGACATGAACCAGGGCCCCTCCTACGGCAAGATCCTGCGGGCCGACGGCGACTACGCGCTGGCGTGGGTGCGCTCCTACGGCCGAGGGAGGGTCTTCCAGTGCACCATCGCGCACTCGCCGTCGGTGTTCTGGGACCGGCGGATGCTGGAGTTCTATCTGGGCGCCGCCCAGTTCGCCCTGGGCGATCTCGCCGCCCCGACCGCGCCGAGCGCGCTGCTCACGCCGGCGGTGCGGGCACAGGAGAAGCTCAGCTGGCGCGTGGGCCTGGAGGCCGGCGCCGCGGACGGTAAGGCTTCGCTGCTGGACTCGGCCGAGCGGGCCGCCCGGATGGGCCTGCTGTACTTCGGCGGCGTGCTGGGCCAGCAGGTCGGCCAGGACGTGCAGGCGCCGTTCGGCCCGGGCCTGACGGACGACCAGCGTCGCCAGGTTCGCCTGAAGCTGGACGCCGTCGGCGTGCGCCTGTTGGCGTGCACCGTGCCGCAGTTGCCCGCCGACCCGGCGGGCTGGCGCGCCGTCCTGGAGTTCGCCCGCAAGATGGGTATCGAGGCGATCGTCACGCCCCCGCCGGCCGAGGCGGACGCGGGCGCCGTCGCCAGGCTCTGCCGGGAGTACGACGTCGCCCTCGGCGGCGTGGCGCCCGCCGACTCGGCGGAATCACTGAAGGAGATCGTCCGCCTCCGCGTCAAGCCCGTCATGCTCTCGGTCAAGGACGCCAAGGGAGTCGAGCAAGTCAACCGCGCGGCCATCGAGGCCGCCAAGTGAGTTCAGCCATGCCGCAACGCCGCCGCAACGTCGGACGAGCCGGCCGCCGCGAATTCCTTCGCGGCGTGGTGGCGGCCGCGGCTGCGCCGTGGATTGTGCCGGCCTGCGCCCGCGGCGCCGCCGGAACCCCGCCGCCGAGCGACCGGCTGACCCTTGGCCTTATCGGCGGGGGGTGCATGGGCGGCGGGCACCTCAAGCGGCTGGCGGGCGACACGGATATCCAGCTCCTGGCCGTCTGCGACGTGGACGGCGTGCGGCGCGACGTGGCCAGGCGGCGGGTCGAGGAAATCTACGCCGCCCGTAGCCCCGCCGGCAGCTATCGAGGCTGTGCGGCCTTCAACGACTACCGCGACCTGCTCGCCCGGGGCAACATCGACGGCGTGGTCGTCGCCACGCCAGACCACTGGCACACGCTCCAGAGCATCGACGCCGTGCGGGCCGGCAAGGACGTCTACTGCGAAAAGCCCGTCTCGCTGACCATCCGCGAGGGGCGCGAGCTGGTCGCCGCCGTCCGCCGCGGCGGGCGGGTGTTCCAGACCGGCACGCAGTACCGGTCCATCCCCACGATCCGCACCGTCTGCGACTTCGTCCGCGCCGGGGGGCTGGGGCGGATCAGCCAGGTCTTCACCCTGTGGGAGCCGCTGGCGAACTGGCTCACCAAGCCGCGATGCCGGCCCTACGCCAACGTGCTGGACCCCGCGAAGTTCGGCTCCTCGCCCGTGCCGCTGGACTTCCGCCTGCCGGCCGAGCCCGTCCCCGACGGGCTGGACTGGAACCTGTGGGTGGGCCCGGCCATGTGGCACGACTACAACCCCGTCTACCACACGAACCCGATCCCCGGCGTGGTGCCGTGGTCGATCTGCGAAGACTTCGGGGCCGCGTCGGTGACGTGGTTCCACTCGCACGCCGCCGACGTCATCCAGTACGCCATCGGCAAGGAGACCACCGGCCCGGTAGAGATCCACCACCCCGCCGACGGGCAGTTCCCCACGCTCACCTGCCGCTACGCCGACGGCACGCTGCTTCACCACCTGAGCCGCTGGTCGCAGGCGTCGGCGGTCTACCGCGCCGTGCCGCCGACCGCGCGCCTGGCGGGGATGTTCGGGGGCCTGTTCGTCGGCGAGCGGGGCTGGGTCACGTCGATGACCGCCAGCGGCCCCATCGAGGCCAGCAGCAGCTCCCTCTTCGCGGAGATGCACCTGCGCAACCGCGAACCAATGACCGGCGGCAACAACCACCACGCCAACTGGTTCGAGTGCATCCGCACCCGATGCCGGCCCAGCGCGCACGAGGAGATCGGCCACCGCTCCGCCTCGCTGGGCCACCTTGTGATCATCGCCCACCGCCTGGGCCGCTCGCTCAAGTGGGACCCCGAAAAAGAGGAGTTCCCCGGCGACGACCAGGCCAACCGCCTCCTGGGCCGCGCCAAGCGCGAACCGTGGCGAACGTGAGGCCCGTCCGTTCAGCCAGGAAAGGGTCCACCACCGCGATAGCTTTGCGTCCCGGATGAAGAACCCGGGTGAAAATAACACAAGGCACTTGAGAAAGGCGATTTCAAGGAAGCCGCACGCGTCTGCGGCGGACCCTATCTTCCGTGGGAACCTGATCGCTTCGGTTGGCGGCGCGGATTATCGCATTCTGCCGACTGGCGGACGCCTCTGGCACGCTCGCGCGCGCCCGGCCGGCACACCAAAACACGCCGCGCGCCATCAAGACACACTGCGGCGCCATCGCCGGCGCTCTCAAGACACACCGAAACCCTATGAAACAAGCCCTTTCGCTATAGCCGGCGCTATCGAACACCCTCTCCAATACACCTCCTGCGCGCTCGGCCGGGGCTTCAAAACACCCTCTTGCGCGCTCGGCCGGGGCTTCAAAACCCATCGTGGCGCTGTCAAAACACCCTCTTGCGCTTGTCCGGCGCTCCAAATCGCAGCTATCGGCGCGGCCGGGACGCCCTCGGCAAAATGCCGCAAAGTTGGACAAACTTTGCCGGCCCCCGGGCCGGCTCAAGCCGAATGATACGCAAGTGCTCGACGTTTGCCGGCGGAAGACGATCAAGCCAGCCGCCGCCGGGGCGGTCGGTCCCATTTCCGGTTGAGAGCGCTTTCGCCATGACGTGCTCTTGGGCTGCGCTGCTCGCAGCTTGCGCGTTTGGGCACATTCGCAATGACAACCCAAACGACACCGATCATAGCTTGGCTCAATAATATCACTACTGTCCGGTTAAGGTTTTCGATCTTGATGTAACAGAGACGCCTCCCTCAGAACTTCATGAGGTAGGAATAGTTCTCGTAACGTCCTAAAATAAATGCACTTATACTGGTTTTTCTCTTGACTAGCCCTCGGCGCAAGCTAGATTGTATTACATCATAACTCATTGCTTACACGGAGG
>JAUWQU010000228.1 GCA_030610965.1 Phycisphaerae bacterium | reverse complement strand
CCCGGCGGGACGTTGTCGGCGGAGATGAGCCGCCACGGCTTGGCCTTTTCCAGAACCTTGGTGACGCTGAGGTAGTTGATCGGCACGGCCAGGGCGGCGCGGGACCAGAATGCGGCCATCTTCGCAATGCCGGCCGCATCGTCCTTGCGCGGCATGGCCTTGGCCCAGGGGCGCACGGCGATGACGCGGCCCTGCCAGCCGAGCTTGAGTTTGGTTACGCCAGTGGCGCAGTCGATGGCGGCGGGGTTTTTCTCGAAGACAAGCAGGATGGGCCTCTCCGGTGCGTCTGCCGATGCCGGCGCGAGCCACAGCAGCGCCCAGTTGGCCCTGAGCCGGCGGGCCTTTTCCGCGTCGTAGCCTCCGGCCCATTGCCCTCCGGGCAGCGCCAGTTCGGCCTTGCCCGCGTGGCGGATGTGCAGGTCTCCACCGGTCGGGGTGAGGATCACGCACGGCGAAAGCGGCGTGGCGAGGACTTTCACGGTCTTCGGCCCGGCGGCGGGGTTGACCCTCACGGCCCATCCGGCCAGGTCGCTGTCGGCAAGTTCGTTAAGCGGCAGCCAGCCGAGGCGGTCATGGCGGCTCTCGTTCAGCGGGGCGAGCGGGTGGTCGGTATCCTGCCAGCCGCTCGCGGCCAGGAGGTTGGCGGCGGTTCGTGCGTCCGTGGCGCGTGCCCGTAAGCAGAGGTCCGTCGCGGCCTCGCCAAGGGCGGTGACCTTCTTATCGAGAACAGCCAGGTTCGCCGCCGCGTCCGCAAGGCGCCGGGCGCTATCGACCTTAAGCCCGGCCAGGCCTTCGATTCGCTTGGGCAGCTTTTCGGCCGCGGCAAGCCCTTGGGTTGCCTTCTCGGCCAGCGGCTCGATGGCAGGCCGGGCCGGGCCGCCCCAGCCGTGGGCCGAGCCGTTCAAGACGTAAATGCCCTTATCGGCGAGCAATCCGAGCAGCCAGGTAGCGTCGTCCGTGTCGCGACGCATGCGGTCAAGCCGCGCCTGGAAGTGCGCTGCCGCCAGTTCGCCCTCCCCAGCCGACCAGGCCGAACCAACCGCCCGAACCTTCAGGGCGCCGCTGCACACGCCTGGGCGCCCCTGGCCTTCGTAGTCCGGTCGCATTACGGGCGAGTCCTCGACGATCTCCGTCGGCCTGAACACCACCGCCGACCACGACTCGTCGCTGACCAGCGGCGCTACCCGCTTGCCGCCGGCGTAGAGCCCGCCGTCCAGCACGAATCCGCCGATGGCGTTCGTCCCGGCCGGGGCGCTGACGGTCAGCACGTGTCTGCCGGGCGTGAGGTGCTCGCTGAGGTCCACGCGGTGGACCCGCGCCCGGTTGCCGATGGGGTGCGGTCGTTCGGCGGTGTCCTTGGCGGGCCCCCAGGCGTAGATCTGCCTGCCGTCGACGCAGACGTAAACGTACCCGGCCGAGCGAATGGCCGCGGTTGCGCGGTCTGTGCCCTTGGGCACGTCGACGACGCGGCGGTAGATGACGGGGTTCCTGGCGACGCGGAACCAGTGCAGCGGCACCGGCTCAAACGGCGTACGGCCCTGGGGCAACTGGGCCGAGAGCCACTGCCCGCCCGGGCAAGCCGCGGAAACGGTCAGCACCAACACAAACACCGCCGCCAAAGCCCGTGCGGTTCTCATGGTCTTCTCCACACGGGGCTAACAGACCCGCGCACGATCCCGGCCCGCCCGAACAAAACGAACTACCCCTGCGACGAGTCTACTAACGGCGGCCGGAAAATGCACGGGCACTTCCTGTGGTCATCTTGTCGGCCGGGCCAACCTTCGCCTTCGCAGCATGGCCGCGCCAGCGCCTCCGGCCAGCAGCAGGATGCTGGCTGGTTCGGGGATAATGCCGCCATGGTCGAACTTGCCGAGATTGACCTGCCCACCGCCCTGGAGGTCGCCGACGATCAGCGTGCCGGCGACCAGGCCGGCGTCGAAGTTCGTCGCGGCCAGCGGCGCGAGTATGTTTACGGCGTTGGTGCTCGACAGGTCCAAATGCCCGGCGTTGGGCATGTTCAGAAGGACGTTCTCTGCCTGGATGCCGCCCTCGTAGTTCCAGGCCGTCCAGTCGAGTGTGACGTCGGCGTCCGGAACGTTGACGTAGACTATCGCGCCGGCGGGCGCATCGATGGTGAACTTCGACGCGGCCATGAGCTCCTGGGCGGAGACGATGACCACGTTGACGCCCTCGGCGCCGACGAAGGTCAGATGGCCCCAGTCTTCCGTGTAGGAACCCGTCTGCGACATGTCGCCAATGAGGGCGGAGGTGTTTCGGAAGTACTCGCTGACGGCCTGGTGATCGACCGCGGGTGCGTACTGCATGCCCGCGAGCGTATCGCCGTAAACGGTAAGCGTCGAGTCGAGGGCGACTCCGAGCCCGGCATGGACGTTGCCTCCTACCGTGCCGCCGCCGAACTGGGCGACGTATGCGCCGGCAATGACGCTGCCGGAAATCCCCACGCCGCCAAGGGCCACGTCGCCGCCGGCCTCGATGTCGCCAAGGTACGTGCCGGTAAGCCTGGCAGAGCCTCCCACGTGCAGGGCGAAGCCCGTCTGGGTCGGGCGGTTGAGAAGGGCAAATGAGGAGAACTCCACGTTCCCGGCCGCGCCGGCCCGGCCCTGGAAATCGCTGTGATAGGGCGATCCCTGGCTGCCGATGTCGCCGAGGCTGTAGACGTTGAAGTAGCCGAACGGATTGTCGACCATGTCGGCCTGGGCGGCCACGGTGATGACGGTGACGCAGAGCAGCGCCCCGATAGCGGCAACAGCGCGTTTCATGCCTGGAACCTCCTCCTGCCCTCGCCCTGCGAGGGCGCGGACATACGGTAACTGCGTATGGGGGCCTCGTTGGCCCGTTACAGGAAGCGTCGGATTCAGATGGCTCGCGGGCAAATCTAATCGATTGCGGATTGCGGATTGCGGAATGCGGATTTCCTGAATTGAAGGGCCGCAGGGTCGTATCGGACCCGGCTTGACGGGCGGAGGTCTTCGGGGGAGAGGCCCAGCAGGCGCAGGGGGTTGTCCAGGCCGACGGCGCGGAGTTCGGCCGCGCCTAGGATGCCCAGCGAGGCCAGGTGGTTCATGCACTGGAGCATCGTCGATGACGAGCCGACGAGGCACTTTTTTGACGGGCTGTGCAGCCGTCCGTCGGGATCGAGGACCACGTCGTTGCCCAGCGTGCGGTATCGGCCCGGCGCCAGGCCGGCCGGCGGGGCGGCGTCGCTTATCACGACTGTTCGCTCGACGCCCTTGGCGCGGATGAACGACTTGATGACCGCGACGGGAAGGTGCTGGCCGTCGGTTATGAGCGTGGCGGTGAGGCGGTCCTCGGCCAGGGCGGCCCAGATGGGGTTCTCGTGGCGCGGCGCCAGGCGCGGCATGCCGTTGCCGAGGTGCGTGAAGACGGTCGCGCCGGCATCGGCGGCGCGGGCCAGGTCGTCGCTCGTCGCCATCGTGTGACCGCACCCGACGCATATGCCGCGCTCGGCTGCCCATTCGATCAGCCGCTCGGCACCGGGCAACTCGGGCGATAGCGTCAGCATCCGCACGCAGCCGCCGGCGAGGCCCATCAGGCGGCTCAGCACGTCGATGTCCGGCCGGAGCGTGAGCTCGGGCCTGTGCGCCCCGACCGCGCCCGGCTCGGGCGAAAGGAACGGCCCTTCGAGGTGTATCCCAAGCAGCCGGCCTCGAAAGCGCTCGCTGTCGATGGCCTCGGCGAGGATGGGCAGGTTCCGCTCGTAGACTTGCATCGGCGCGACGACCATCGTGGGTAGCAGCGCGGCCGTGCCGGTGGCAAGGAGCTTCTCGCAGGCGGACGCCAACTCATCGGCCGTCAGGTCCGGCGCGCTGAAGTCGCAGCCGAGATGGCCGTTAACCTGCAAATCCACGAATCCGGGCAAGTCCATGTGTTGCTCCTATGGGTCGTGCAGCATGGACGCGGCGGGCTCGTCCAGGAAGAGGTGGCAGTCGTCGTGCGTGTTGAGGATCGACGCGGGCACCATGTTGCTCACTTGGCTTTCGAGCGTGTCGCGGACGGCCCGGGCCTTTCGCTTGTCGGGCACGGTGGTGACGATACATCGGCTGGCGAGGATCTGGCGGATGCTCATGGACACCGCCCGGCGCGGCACGTCGTCGAGTGTCTCGAACCAGCCCTCGCCGAGTTGCTGGCGACGGCATGCCTCGTCGAGTTCGACAACGATGTAAGGCTCGGTCGTCTCGAAGTCGGCCGGGGGGTCGTTGAACGCCAGGTGCCCGTTCTCGCCGATGCCCACGCACGCAACGTCGATGGGGTGTCGGCGGAGGATATCGCCCACTCGTCGGCACTCGGCGGCGGGGTTGTCCTCGGCGTTTATGTAGTGGAATGCCTTCAGCGAGGGCGCCTTCGCCGCGAATCGCTCCTTGAGGTACTTGCGGAAGCTGGCGGGATGGCTCGCAGGCAGGCCGACGTATTCGTCGAGGTGGAAGGCCGTCACTCGCGACCATTCCACCGGCTGGGCTACCAGGGCGGCGAGCATCTCGAACTGGCTGGCGCCGGTGGCGAGTATCAGGTTGGCCGATCCGCGAGCGGCGATGGCGTCGCGCAGATGCCTGCCGGCCAGCTCTGCAGCCGCGGCGCCCATTTCCTGCTTCGTCGGATAGATGTACATTTCCATGCCTGCTTCCCTGTGTCGGCTGCGAAGGTTCCGGCGACGCTGGGCAAGAATACACTCACGGTCGCGGCGAGACAAGAAAGTCGGCGATCCTCTCGGCGAAAAGGAGCATGCTCTCGAATAGCCTTGCCCGTGCGTGCAAACCGGGTAGAATTCCCGCAAAGACCCGCGATGGCCCGAGACCGGAGCGTGAACCTGGGCAACGCAGGCCCGGGCGCATCCGGCCGGGGTCGAAAGGGCGAAAGGAGTCCGCAGTGAGAGCGTTCCATCACCTTGGCATTCCCGTCAGTGAGAAGAAGCCCGACATGGGTTACTTCGAGAGCATCAAGTGCTGGGCGACAGACCCCGAGGTCACGCACGGCCGGGTCGAGTATTTGTTCTTTGAGGCGGACACGCCGATGACCGAGCCCGTCCTCTCGGAGTCTCACGTGGCTTTCCGCGTCGACGACCTCGATAAGGAAATCGCGGGCAAGGACTGCGTCGTCGGCCCGATGACGCTGCCCGAGGGCGTCAAGCTCGCCTTCTTCTACGTTGACGGCTGCCTGACCGAATACCACCAGATCCTCGGATAGGCGCACGTTTCAGCGCCGGCATAGCCAAGCCAGCCTGGCCGATTCCGCGGGCACGGCGGGGAGGCTCAGAGTTCGCCCTTTATCCACCGCTGATACATCCCGGCGACGTCGGCTTGCTTGACGGCGCCGCGGTGGACGTATATGCCGACCCGCTGTGACATCTTCTGGCCGCGCTTGAGCGTGAAGGGCTTGCCGCTTCGCTCGTCAGGCCGGCGCGGGCCGAACGTGCCGTACTCGCGAGTCAGCCACTTGTGCGGCTGGCCGTTGCGGGGGTGGGAGAAGATGGTGAGCCCCTCGGCGCCGTCGTCGAATCGCTTGGAGTAATCGACCCACTTGGCCGGCTTGGAGTTGGTGCCGTCCTGGCCGGTCTGGCCGGCGTCGTTGGTGATAACCCCGCCGGAGGCGCCGCTGAACTGCTTGTTCATCCGCAGGTAAGGCCAGGCGTAGTGAACCGAGTCGCTACGGAAGGTGACATCCCCGTAGCTCGCGGTAAGCGTGAACGTCAGGTCCATAAGGTACTGCCCCTGGCCGAGGCCCACGATTCGCAGCAGGCGGTGCTCGTCCAGCACGGGCTTGTTGGAATCCATCTCCCAGATCAGCGATTTGTTTATGACGGCCTGGTTGGCGTCGGTTTCGATGCTGTCGAACCGGACGTGGCGAATGTGATTGCGGAACGGCGGCTGATTGTTGCCGTTTGCGTCCTTCTTGCCGCTGTACAGTCCGTCGTAGAATCCGACCGGCTTGGAGTCGCCCAGCGACACCTTGTCGGCGAACCAGAAGCAGCGGTGGTGGGGGTAGGGTTTGGTTTTCTGCACCAGCATGTTGCGCCCGGACGGGCTGTTGAGCGGATGGTAGTGCGTAAGGTCCCAGGTGGCCGCGTACTGGTAGGCCAGCGCAGCCCGGCCGTCGATTGACACGGTCAACACGCCGGCCTTTTTGTCGTTGGCGACGCTGAAGCCGCGCTTGGCGGGGCCGTTCGTGTCGGCTGCGCCGCAGACGCCCGCTGCCATCGCGACCGCGAACACTACGAAGCATTGCAGCAGACGTGCGTTAATCGCTGTTTGGTTCGTGCGCATCATTGTCCTTCCGGTCGTCGCTTAGCAGCCCGTTTAGAAAGCTATCTCTGCTGCGAGCGGCCTGGATTCCTGCGCGTCTGCGTCAGAAATCCTCAACAAAGCTAAGGCTTTGCCTGCGGTTTCTTCCTTGATGCT
>JAUWQU010000470.1 GCA_030610965.1 Phycisphaerae bacterium | reverse complement strand
TCCATCGAGCCGGTCTTGGAGTGAAGCCCCTCGAAGTCGCCCTTCTTCCAGAGCATCTTGCCGGTCGCCACGTCGATGGCGGCGACGGATTTCTTGGTCGTCGGCTCGCCAGGCAGGCCCTTGCGCTGCTTGGCGCCCGAGCCGGGGTGCTGGGCGGCGTGGTTGAGCGAGACGATCAGCAGGCCCTTGTCGCAGAGGATCTCGTCGGTGAAGTCCGTGCCTTCGAAGGTCCGAAGGGCCTCGCCGCTGGCCGCGTCAAGCTCGGTCAGAGGGGCGTTGAAGCCCAGCGTGACGTATACGCGATCCCCGACAGCCACCAGCCTGCGGGGAACGTGCGTGGGAATCGTGAACCGGCACGTCCACTCGTCGGACCACGCCTTCCAGCCCCACAGGTCGATGGTTTTTTCCCAGAGCCCCAGGCCGTTGAACGCGTCGCGGGCGCCCAGGGCCCACTTGTCCGGGGCGCTGCCGCCCATGCCGGACGGGGCCTCGTCGACGATGTAGAAGATGCGTCCCCCGGCCGTCACCATCGAGGTAACGCTGGGCACTGTATGGTGGTGCCGCGACCAGAACGGCGAGGCGATCCATTTCATCCGCCGCGGCGCGCCGATGGCCTTGTCCTTGGAGACGGCGTTGCAGTCGGGGCCGTGGAGCCAGTGGGTCCATTCGTCGATATCCGCCGGCCAGGGCTTGATCGTTCGCGTCCACTTGCCGTCGCGTCTGTGCCACGCGGCCCCGCCGGGAACCAGGACGCGCATTACTTCCTCGTCCGTCACTTTGCCTGCCTGGCCGATTACCATCACGTTGACCATGTTCTCGGCGTAGGGCAGGGCCGCGGTCGTCAAGAGCTGCGCCGTGGCCCGGCCGTAGATGCCCTTGGCCCGCAGGTGCTCCCGCGTGCGGGCGACGTTGTCGGCCTTGGTGTCGAAGCCGTGGACGAGCAGTTGCCCCTGCCCTGCCAATCCGGCCATCATCTTGCCGTCGCCACAGCCGAGATGCACGACCAGCCCGCCGGTCAGGCCTGAAAGCCGCGGGATGTCCCCGGCCCAGGCGTCTTCGCCGACGGCGGCGGAACAAAGAGAGACAGCAAGAACGAACATCGAAATGGCGGTCAGCACCTGCCGGGCACGCTTGGATTGTCTCATGGCCATCTTTCCATATTGCGCCGGACTCGGGGGGCTCGGGGCCTTGCCTGCCGCGAGACGCGGGCGCGGGCTGTGCTGCGCGTTCGACTGTCGCGTATTATCGAGACCCCAAGCCGTCATAACAAGGGACAGCCCTGGGCCGAAGGGAGCAAAAAAAGGGCCTGGAACGAATGTTCCCGACCCGTTCTTGCACTTTAGTTTGCGTGGCGGCCGATCCGGTCAGGCCCTGGCTCGTCGCCTTTTTCGCAGCAGGCCAAGGGCGCCCAGGCCGAGCAGGGCGATCGTCGCCGGCTCGGGGGCCGGGTCCGTGCCGGTGAAGCCGAGGTCGATGGCGGCCTGGCCCGCCTTCCAGCCGATCTCCAGGAAGTTCTCGGCCCTGCCGTGGAAGTGGTAACCCCACGAGTCGCTGAAGGGGAAGCCATAGGCGTTGTCGCCCCAATTCACGCCGATCATGTCGTTGGTTTCGTAGAAAAACGCCGAGCCGGGGATTTCGGCGTTGAGGGCCGCGACGGCGGCGGCCCTGCTGGCGTTGAGGTCCTCTTGCTGGTCCGAGGATTCCGCGATGATCGCGCCCAGGTCATTGGGAATTCGCGGATCCGAGGTCCGTATGTCGTGGACGAGGTCCACGATGTTCTGCGCGTACTCGGCCTTGAACCCGTCGTTGAACATCTCGTTCCAGCCCTGAACCCAGACGAACCCGCAGACCTCGTAGCCGGTGGCGTTGTTGTATGCATTGAGCTTGCCGTCGCCGGCAAGGTCGTTATCGAGGCCGTTGAGGAATGCCTTGAACTGATTGACGGTGTTGGTGTAGTTCACGCCGACGGCGCCGCCGCGAGCGGCCACCGCGCTGGGCGGTCGCCAATCGTAGGCCAGGTTCGTTCCGCCCTTATCGGACTTGAAAAGGAACACCGGCGTCTGCATGGCGCCGCCCAGATTGATTCCCATTCCCAGTTCCGGCCCGAAGGTGGAAGCCGAGTTGCTGGCGCCGAAGCCCGGGCTCAATGGCCCGGCCCCGGTGTACCAGCCTGCCGGGCTGATTGTGGGCTCGACCTGCTGGGTCGAGCCGGTCCCGGAGTCAAGGTGGATCGCCCAAACGTCGTCGCGCGGGCTCATCCAACTGGCGTCCAGGTACGGCTTGAACGTGAACGACTCGTCCGGCAGGCTCGCGCGGTAATCGGCAGCCGCCTGCGTGGTGAGAGTCAGGAACTGCAGCGACGGGACGTTGGAATAAGCGCCATCGTTGTAGTATGTCAGGGCCTGGCCCTGCATGTTGGACTGGCCGGCCAACAGGTAAACCTTCAGCGTGTTCGGGGGATCGGCCAAGGCCGTGCTGAAGGAAAAGACGCCTGCTAACAATACAGCCAACGCCGGCTGAGCAAACCGATGCGTTCTCATGGGCTCCTCCGAAATATTTTGCCGTCAGGCCCTGGTTCGTCGCCTTCTTCGCAGCAGGCCTATGGCGCCCAGGCCGAGCAGCCCTAGCGTCGCCGGCTCGGGCGCCGGGTCCGTGCCGGTGTACCCGTTGTCGATCGCGTACTGGCCGATCCTCCAGCCGATTTCGAGGTAGTTCTCGGCCCTGGCGTTGAAGTGGTAGCCCCAACTGGTGCTGAAGCTGTAGCCGGGCCAATTGTTGCCGATCATGTTGTTGTTCTCGATGAACACGGCCGATCCGGGCTTCTCGGCGTTGAGCGTCGCGACGGCGGCGCTCCGGCCGGTGTTGAGCGCGGGGTCCTGGTCCGCCGACTCGGGGATGATCACGGGCAGATCATTGGGTATGCGGGAATCGGACGCCCGCACGTCATGGGCCAGGTCCACGATGTTCTGCGCGTATTCGGCCGTCAACTGGGCGCCGGTGTAGGGGCCGTCGTTGTACCGCTCGTTCCATCCCTGGAACCAGACGAACCCAGCCACCTCGTAGCCGACGGCGTTGTTGTAGGCGTTGAGCTTGCCGTCGTTGGCCAGGTCGGCGTCGAGGGCGTTGAGGAACGACTTGAACTGGTTGATGGTGTTGATGTAGTTCGGGCCGATAGAGCCGCCTCGAGCGGCCACCGCGCTGGGCGGGCGCCAGTCATTGCCCAGTGTCGTGCCACCCTCGTTGGACTTGAAAATGAAAACCGGCGTGCTCATGGCGTTGCCCAGGTGGATCCCCATGCCCAGTTCCGCGCCGAAGGTGGACATCGAGTTACTGGCGCCGAAGCCGGGGCTCAGAGGCCCGCTGCCGCTGTACCAGGCCCCCTGGTTCGTGGTCGGCGTGGGTTCGACCTGCTCCAGCGAGCTGCTGGCGGAGCGATATTGCATCGCCCAGGCGTCGCTGCGCGGGTTGATCCAACTTGGGTCGAGGCTGCTCTTGAACGTGTATGTCGAGGCCGGCAGTTGGGCTACATAGGCCGGCGTGTTCAGCAGGAACTCCAGCGTGGGGATGTTGTAAGTATTGCCACCCTCGAGGTGGGTATACGCGTGGCCCTGGCTGTTCGACTGGCCGGCGAGGAGGTAAACCTTCAGCGTGTTGGGTGGTTCGGCGAAAGCCGCAGCGACGGAAAACACCCCGACCAGCATCACAACCAACCCCGGTCGAGCAAACCGGTGCATTCTCATAGCATCCTCCAAGAGCAAAGAGCACAAGCAAAACTACCTGCCAAGGCCGTCGCACACATGACGTAAACCAAGCATGCACCGGCACCTTGAGACTCCACCCATGCGGCATTGAGCAGATGGGCCTCGCTTCTTCAAGCTCGGATTATTCACCAACCGTTGACAGTTGATTCTATGCCCTCTTTGCACTGGTGTCAAGCGTTTAGACGGGGATTTCCGAGGCGGATTTCCGGCGTCGGCGCGAACCGCCCCCTTACCCCCATCGGCCTGATGGCCCTGGGAAGCGCCCCGCGCCGGGTTTTCCGGCGGTCATTCCCGCAGCACCAGGCACAGGTGGGCGTGGCCTGGCGGCGGCATCCACGGCCGGACGCGGCAGTCGCGGCGACGGCCCGCTCCATCGCGCCCCCACGTCTCATCGCGCCACCAGCGTTGCATCCGCCCCAGCAGCCTGCCCCACAGCAGCTCGGCGGCCTTGGCTACGTCCACGAAGATTCGCCGCCCGTGCTCGGCCAGACGAGCCCCCGGAGACACTTCCGCACGGCCGAAAGCGCGGCCCCGCGAACGAAGGGGGCGGGAAA
>JAUWQU010000125.1 GCA_030610965.1 Phycisphaerae bacterium | reverse complement strand
AGGCCTGCCCGCCACTGGAGTGCCCCGTTTCGAAGAAGCCCTACCTCTACAACCCCGCCGGGCTGATCATTACAGGCCAGCCAGGCCGACTCGTGCTCTACGACGCCGAGCCCAGCCATGGCGGCAAGAGATGGGGCCTGATCGTCAACCAGGCCGGACCCGACAAGCCGCTGGAGGTCCGCGTAATCCTGCTGCCAAACAACGCCCTGCCAGCCGGCCCGACGAGGCCCGACGTAACTCCTGCTAAATAAGACCCTTACCCCGCCACACTCAACCTGGCCGCGCCGGCAGAGGTCTCCAAATACCCGGGGGGTCGGCCCATTGAAGGGCTTGGACGACGGAAATCATTCCTTCTGCGGCAGATAGGCGCCCTACGCGTCACCGCCGAACAGGTTGCGCGTTTTTTCTACTACATTTTGGCTTGACTGCCGATATGGGTACTATATATTGGGCTTTGCGGTTGTTGACCCAGACTTTTTTTGTGTTTCGGGATGTGCAGCGTTCATATCTGGGCCTCGGCTATTTCTTGGAAGGTCGGAAGGATCGCGCCAGGGCACGTTACGGCGCTCGGTCTGCCGCTGGATGCGGCGGAAAACGAGCGGCCCAGGCATTATTGACCTGAAGCAAACAGTCTTTCTGTCTGCCATGTGGTGGCGGACGACGCGGTCGAAGCGGGCCGCCTGATCTCGCCCGGCCGGGATGGAACCAGCCGAAGGGAGTCGCATCAATGTTCGAACGGATTCGAAAGCGCGATGGGCGGGTTGTGCCATTCCAGGCCGAGAAGGTCACCCGCGCGATCTACAAGGCCGCCGTCGCCTGCGGCGGGCAGGACTACGATCGAGCCGAGCGGCTGTGCGGGCAGGTCATCAAACTTGCCGATCGCAAGGACCTCGGCGAGATACCCGAGGTCGAGCAGGTGCAGGACCTCATCGAGAAGGTCCTGATCGAGAACGGGCACGCCCGCACGGCAAAGGCGTTCATCCTCTACCGCGAGAAACGCTCGGGCGCCCGCAGCCTCAACGCACTGGTCGGCGCGACCATAGAAATGTTCAGCGGCTACCTCGAGGACCGCGACTGGCAGACCAAGGAGAACGCCAACCAGCAGCGGTCCGTCAACGGCCTGAACAACTACGTCCGCGAGTTTTTCACCAAGCATTACTGGCTGCACGAGATATACCCGGCCGAGGTGCGCAAGTGCCACGAATCCGGCGACGCCCACATCCACGACCTGGGCTTCCTCGGCGCGTACTGCGCGGGCTGGGACCTGCGGCAGCTTCTCATCCAGGGCTTCGGCGGCGTGCCGGGCAAGGTCGAGTCCAAGCCCGCCAGGCACCTTCGCAGCTTCCTGGGCCAGATCGTCAACTCCACGTTCACCACCCAGGGCGAGACGGCCGGGGCGCAGGCGTGGAGCAGCTTCGACACCTATTGCGCGCCGTTCATTCGCAAGGACAACCTCGCGTACAAAGAGGTAAAGCAGTGCCTCCAGGAGTTCATCTTCAACCTGAACGTGCCGACTCGCGTGGGCTTCCAGTGCCCGTTTTCCAACCTCACGTTCGACCTTACGGTGGCCAGTACGCTTGCCGGGCAGGCCGTGATACTCGGCGGGGAGATCCTCGAGGGCGCCAAGTACGGCGACTACCAGGAGGAGATGAACGTCTTTAACCGCGCGTTCTGCGACGCGATGATGGAGGGCGACGCCAAGGGCAGGGTCTTCACGTTCCCCATCCCGACGATCAACATCACGCGGGACTTCGACTGGGACAGCCCGGCCTTCAACGCCTTCATGGAGATCACCGCCAAGTACGGCGTGCCTTACTTCGCCAATTACGTCAACTCCGACCTCTCGCCGGAGGACGCCGTGTCGATGTGCTGCCGCCTTCGTATTGACACCACCGAGCTTCGCAAGCGAGGCGGGGGGCTTTTCGGCAGCAATCCGCTTACCGGGTCGATCGGCGTTTTCACGGTGAACCTGCCTCGCATCGGCTACAAGGCGCGATCGAAGGCGGAGTTCCTCGACCAGCTCCGCCAGGTCGTGCAGGTCGGGCGGATATCGCTGGAGATCAAGCGAAAGGTCATCGAGAAGCAGACCGACGCGGGGCTCTACCCGTACTCGGCCCATTACCTCCAGGCCATCAAGGACCGCACGGGCGCGTACTGGTACAACCACTTCGCCACGATCGGCATAGTGGGCATGAACGAGGCCCTGCTGAACTTCATGGGCTGCTCGGTCGCCGACGAGCAGGGCCAGGCCTTCGCGCTGGAGGTGATGCACTTCCTGCGCGGCGAGCTTAAGCGGATCCAGGACGAGACCGGCCACGTGTACAACCTCGAGGCCACCCCGGCCGAGGGAACCGCACACCGCCTGGCCAAGCTGGACCGGCAGCGATATCCGGACATCATCACCGCCGGCGACGAGACGCCTTACTATACGAACTCCACGCAGCTTCCCGTCGGGCAGACCGACGATATCTTCGAGGCCCTGGAGCTTCAGGACGAGTTGCAATCGCTCTACACCGGCGGCACGGTGCTGCACCTGTACCTCGGCCAGGCCATCGACGACGTCGATCTGTGCAAGCAACTCCTGCGGCGGGCGCTGACGCGATTCAAGCTGCCGTACCTGTCCGTCACGCCGACGTTCAGCATCTGCCACGAGCACGGCTACCTCAGCGGCGAGCACTTCCAGTGCCCCATCTGCGGGCAGGATGCCGAGGTCTGGTCGCGAGTGACCGGCTACCTCCGCCCGGTGCAGAACTACAACGTCGGCAAGAAGGCCGAATACTTCGCCCGCCGAAAGTTCGTCTTCCCGGAGCCCGTCGCATGAGAACGAAAACGGGGACTGGCTCTGGAGTGGCGCAGCCGCGCAAGTGCCCGTACCCATTTTCAGGGCTTCTGGAGCCAGCCCTATGAGAATCGCCGGCCTGGAAAAATGCTCGTTCGTCGACTACCCCGGCGGCCTGTCAGCCGTGGTGTTCACGCCAGGCTGCAACCTGAACTGCTTCTACTGCCACAACCGCCAACTGATCGGCGGCGCGCCGCCCGATGCCTTGAGCCCAGCCTGCGGCGACCTTTCCGTAAATGCCGTAACTGACCTTCTCGCCCGTCGTCGCGGCATGCTGGACGCGGTTGTCGTAACCGGCGGCGAGCCGACACTCCAGCCTGGCCTCGACGCCTTCCTCGCCTCGGTGCGGGCCATGGGCTTCAAGGTGAAGCTCGATACCAACGGCACCAAACCCGACGCCCTGAAGGCCCTGCTCGACCAGCGCCTGGTGGACTTCGTGGCCATGGACGTAAAGGCCCCCACCGACCTCTACGATCGCATCTGCGGGACGCCCGTGGACCAGTCCGCCATCAGCCGGTCCGTCGCCCTGCTGCTGGCCGGCCGGGTCGGATACGAGTTCCGCACGACCTTCGCCCCGCCGCTCACCAGCGACGACATTCTACGGATCGCCCTGCGAATCCGCGGCGCCGCCAGCTATGTCCTGCAGCAATACCGCCCCACCGCCTGGGCCGATGAAGAAACCTTCCACCCGCACCTGCAAAGCGCGGCCGCCCAGCCCCCCCACACGGACGCCTACATCCGCGCCACGGCCGAGACGCTCCGCCCATTCGTCAGCCACTGCTCCGTCCGCGGCGCCAACCCCGCCGCAGCCGTGCCGCAGCCAGCACGGCCCGCCGCAACCCGCCTCGCCGTCGCGACCGCACAAGCCTGACGAGCGACGAGGCGGCTACGATCCATCGGCCCGCTGGGGCGAAAGGCCGGCGGGGTGCAGTTTCTCGTAGACCACGTCGACGAGGTCCATCACCGTCATCAGGCCTTCTTGATCTGCTTGGGTCAGGTCCGCATCGTAGTCGGCCTTCAGGGCCTCAAGCAGAGCGGGCATATCGAGCCCGGCGCCCGTGGGGCCGGCAGCCAGAGGGGAGTTCACGGTGACTTCCTGCTCCGGCAGGTCTGTCTGTGTGGCCAGGATATCCCTGATGTACCCAAAGATCGCGGATCGGTCCCTTGCTGGAGGTGAGGCCAACTGTACCATGCCCATCGAAAACACTACTTGGCTGTCAGGCACGAACCGATCCCCGAAGCACTTTCGCACGTCTGCAAGGAAACGCGCCTTGTTGGCCGGGAGCGGCGTCATGTTGACCCACTCACCATCGGGCGTCTCAACCACAACAAAACCGCCCTGGTGAACGTAATGGGCCGTGCATGAGGATCGATCAACGTGGATGTCGACAGGCTGCCGGTCGGTAAATGCGATGACGACGATGCCTATCAGAACCGGCAGCAGCAGATCGCACATGCTCACACTACAAACGAACCGCTGAAGGGCACTACTGAGTGCAATCGTAAGCACTAAATGCAAATTGAACCAAATCAACAGCGACAGCATCGCTACCGACAGCGCCGATCGGCGTGGCAGGTACCGGACAACGAGTCCAGACTCACACACCTCCACTATTCCTCTGCCCGAATATCCACTTCGATACCTCAGGCCGCCGGGATGTTCCCCCAGATCGACAACGAAGGTGGTGGTGTAAACCGGAGCTCGCGATTCGCCGGCTTCTGACGAACGGGGCGGAGTCTCGTTGCTCATCCTGCGTCTCCCTGGCGAGTGAGTGTGCCGCGTCTGTCTCGGGGCTGCCAAGATAACATCATCCCCATGACAGCCATCAGCAGCCTCTATGATTGTATAGTCGCTCGCGGCCCCGGCAAGGCGCAATCCATCCACGGCACCCCATCATTCTGGATTATCATACGGCCTCGACTGCCGGTTAGAGCTTCCGCAGTTCCGCCAGGCCCTGGCGGATGTTCCGGGCGAGGTTCTTGTAGTAGTCGTAGTTGGCCTTGACGGGCTGGCTGACGGTGTTGCCCATCAGGCGGTTGACGTTCTTGACGGCCTCGGCCACAACCGTCTGCTCGCTCTCGGCGTGTTTGCGGATCACTTCGGCGGCCTGGGGCTTGCAGCGTTTGAGTGCCTCGCGGATGGCCGTCCGCTGGGTCTGCCAGTCGTAGCGGGTGTAGATTCGGCAGAGCGTGGCGATCTGCTCCTTCGACAAATCCTTGCGGCCGGCCAGGTCTATCGCGTCGGCCAGGTCCGTCAACTCCTGGCGCATCCGCACGATGATAATCCGCTCGTTGGCGATCCGCTTGAGCGGCCCGCCGGACTTTCGCGACCACTGCGGCTTCCAGAAAGCCTCTTCCTCGTCGAGCTTCTTCTGAAGCGCGGGCAGGGCCTTGGCGTCCTCGGCGAGGAACTCGCGAAGCGCCGGCAGCGCCGCTGCGCCCCAGCGAGTCAGCACGTCGCGAACCATCGCGTCCTGGGTTTCGTGCAGCGGACGAAGCAGCGACGTGTCGCCTTCCTTGACGTAAGGATACTGCGCCCCGTAAGGCCGGCGAAGATAGAACTTGCACAGCGCCTTTACGTCCTCGGGGCCCGGCTTGGCGCTGTTGAGGTGCTCGATCAGCGAACCGACCTGGGCCAGCTCCCCGGCAAGTTTGCCCAGAGACTCTTTCTTGGGCGTAAGCGCCTTCAGTTGGTTGTCCAGGGCGCGCTTCTTGTTCCTGTCCTTCTCGGCTTGGATCTCGGCCTGCTTGGCCGCGATGAGCCCGTCGATCTCGGCCTGGGCGGGCTTGATCGCCTCGGCGGACGAACGCTTGAGAAGAGCCGTGGCGTTCGGGCCGATCTCGATTAGCTTCTGCCATATGCGGTCGCGTTCCCACGCGGCCCACCAGCGGTCCTTGAGGTAGTGGCGGCACATGCCGGCGATGGCCTGGCCCATCGGCTTGGGGCCGTACAGGCAGCGGATAAGCTCGGCCGTGTCCTGCCACTGCTGCCGATTCTCTTCGAACTTGGTGGGCAGGTCGGGCTGCCACCAGTGCGGCTTCGGCTCGGAGCCGTCCGCGATGCGGTCGAACAGCTTCCGCTGGTCCTTCCAGAACTTCTCGATAACCGGCAGGGCCTCGGGGCCCAGCAATATGGCGATGCGGTGCGGGAACTCCTTGTGGACGTCCCAGTACGGGCTGGGCCCGCCGCGGCGGTAGGACACGCGGATCATCTGCGGCAGATTCCGGATCACCAGCGGATTGCGGTAGAAATGTTCGCAGATGCTCAGCGCCGCGTCCTCTGGATGGTTGGAAAAGAAGCCGTACATGATCTGCACTTCGGGGTTATTCAACGTGTCGATGGCGGTCTGCATGTACGGCTCGCAGAGCTCGATGTGCGCCGTGGTCGCGCAGATCATCGGGATGTACCGCCCCGTAGCCTTCTCGCGGCGCTTGTTGTTGCCGTCGATGATGGCCATGGCCAGACGCAGGCGGACCTGCGGGTCTTTCACTTTGTGTCGCACGAAGCCATCCACGCTGTCGCCTTGGGCCGCCAGGTTGTACACCATCTCGTAGATGTCTTCGTTGAGGACATTGAGGCCCAGCACGAACCCGCTGACCGAGCCGCGAACGAGTTTGGAATCGTCGTCCAGCATCGGCCTGACCAGCTTGATGACACCCGCCAGCTCCTGGGGAATCTCGGTCCGCGGCTCCTCCGTCTTCGACGAGTAGATGAGGTTGAGCGTCTGCACCGCCCCGGCCCGGACGCCGGGGTGCTTGTCGGTCAGCATGCTCTTGAGAATCGGCAGGGCCCGATCGCCGTACTTGGCCAGTGCATGGGCGGCCCCGCCGGCGACGCCGCCGCTGAAGTGGCCCAGGAACGGGGCGATCTGCTCGGGCGACATGCCCGCGAAGCCCTGCTCGTTTATCCGCGAGATGTACTCGGGGCCGTGGGCAAAGCCGTCGCGGATGCCGCCTCCCTTCAGGCCGAGATCCTTGATCAGCGCCTTCGCGTCGACCAGCGCTGCGATGCCAACCTTCTTCGGTGCCTTCACCTTGCCGACGGCGGTGAGCTTCCCTCGCAGCGCGGCCGCCTCGGGCCGCTCCTTGCCGACGAACTTCGCAAGCAGATCCAGCTGCAGCTCGGCGGTCTTCACATCGCCGGCCTCGATGGTCCCGGCGATTATCTTCAGCGTCGCGGCCGCGTGGCGCTCCAGTCGCCCATAGGCCGCCTGCATTTCAGTCGCGTACCAGCTATGCTCCTTGGAAGCCGGCGAGCCGCTGAGGTAGTCGGCCAGGAACTTCTTTAGCTCGGGCCAGCGCTTCTCTCTGTACAACCGAGCCGCTTCTTCCAGCCCAGCCGGTGGCTTATGGGCGAATACGCTGTCGCCGCCGAGTACTTGAAGCCGCTTTTCCGGCAGGTACAGGAACAGCCCGTACGCGGCCGTCATGTTCGGATAAGTCCACCGGCTGCCTCGCATGAAGTTAAGGCCGCCGTCGCGGGCCCTGCCCATCTCGTAGGCCCACTTCATGTGGTTCATGAACGCGCTGAATTCAGCCTTGGGCGCCAGCGCCGCGCTGCCGGGCCCCCCGGCGGCGCTGAAGATGGCGTCGGCGTGCCCGCGCTCGCGCCCCATCCACATGTAGCAGACGCTGCGCGCCCATCGCTCGGCCATCTCGTCCTCGCCCAGCAGGTGGAAGACCAGCGCGCTCATGCCGTTCATTCCGTTGTCCATCCTACCGGTTCGGCTGTCGCTGGGCGTGCCCAGGCCGTAGCCGAGGTTCTCGCCACAGAACGGCCCGAAGAAGCGGATAGAGCGAGGGAGCGTGTGCTTGTACGGCTCTATCCCGCACTGCCGCGCCAGACACAGGCCTATCAGCGCGCCCAGGCCGGCGTTGTTCACCTCTCCGTACCCGCCCCCGGCCATGCCAGGGGACGTTACGTTAGGCCCCTTGCCACCCCCGTGAGACCAGCTTCCGCTTCGATACTGCGCCCAGGACACTCCCTCGGCCTGGTTACGGATCGCCGGCAGCACGGCCGAGTCGCCCGTAAGCAGGTAATACTCGCATAGATTCGTCAGCCTGTACCCGCCCACCCACGCACTGGCGCCGGTGGACTCCTCGTAGGAGTCCTTCAAACCCGCGCACAACTCGCGCCGAGCCAACTCCAGGGCAGCTTCGTCGCCCGAGGCCAGCAGGAAAGTCGCCGTCCAGAAGTTGTACCGATGCCACGGATGGCTATCCATTACGAACTTCAGCGCGGCCGCACGCACCTGCTTGGTCTTCTCGCAGTCGTAAGGCCAGCTCTCGCTGAAGCCCAACGTGCTTCCCAGGTCGATCTTGACGTTGATCGGCTTGCGTTCGCGCACTATCTGTAGCGTCAGAATGCCGCCCAACTCGCGCGATTGGCTCTCGCACATGGCGTTGCCAAGCTCCGGCCGGGGGTCTTCGGGGTCCGCAAACAGCCTGCCGTTAGCGCCGATGATGATGTCGTCGAGCTTAAGCGCCCCGCTGGCCGGGCTTTCCGGCAGCACGTGGACCACCAGCAACTCGCTTCGCCCCTGTCCCTCGACCACGTCCGCGCCCGTTATCCCCACCGGCAGGACGGTCAGTTGGAGCCGGC
>JAUWQU010000655.1 GCA_030610965.1 Phycisphaerae bacterium | reverse complement strand
CGGCCTGGAGGCCCGCGGCCTCTTTCGCCCGTCGGTAGGCCTCGAGGTCCACGCCGAAGAAGTGCCGGTCCCAGGGGATCAGGCCCCAGAGCCGGTCCGGTTCGCCCTTGACGAAGAACCCGAGCGGCACGATGTCGTCCGCATCTTCGGCGAACGTTTTTTGAAACGTGATCGGATCCATGTACATCTTGGCGGCGTACACGTGGAACCCGTGCGAGAGGCTGAACCGTGGCGGCTGGGGCGGACAGTAGGCGTGCGGCAAGTCGCGCCATTCCCTCGTGTATGGGGCGAAGAACTCCGACAGCAAGGCCAGCGCGCCAAGCACGGCCAGCACGAAGAGCGCCGCCACGGCGACGCGGTGCCGGACGAACCGTCGCCGGATGAGCCGCCACTGCGATTCCTGGACGACTTTACGGGGCGGGGTGCGGTCCGCTTGGGCTGGGCCGGCGCTCATCGGGTGCCTCCCTGGAACCGAATTCGCGGATCCAGCCAGAGCAGCAGCAGGTCGCTGACCAGCGTGCCGAGCACGCCGAGCGTGCTGAGCACCATCAGCATGGACCCGGCCAGGTACATGTCCTCGTTCATCAGCGCGTTGAGCATGAGCGGGCCGACGGTCGTTATGCTCAAGACCACCGCCACCAGCGCCCCGCCGGAAACCAGTTTCGGGAAGATGCCGCCTATTCCCGAAATGAACGGGTTGAGGGCCATTCGCACCGGGTACTTCATCAGCAGCTTAGTGGGCCTGACGCCCTTGGCGCGGGCGGTTGTCACGTAGGGCTTCTTCAACTCGTCCAGGAGGTTGCCGCGCATCACGCGGATCATCCCGGCCGTGCCGCCGATGCCGAGAATCGTCACCGGAACCCAGATGTGCTTGAGCAGGTCCAGCACCTTCGGCCAGCTCCACCCGGCCTGGGCGGCGTACTCCGGGCTGAAAAGCGCCGACGCGTTGAAGTCGAACACCTCCTTGCTGAGGTACATCAGCACCAGCGCCAGCAGGAACGACGGCACGCACATTCCGATGAAGCCGATGAAGGTCAGGACGTAGTCGCCGATCGAGTATTGCCTGACGGCTGAGAAAATGCCCGTCGGGATCGCCAGCGCCCACGTGAACAGGATGGTGCCCAGCGAGATCAGGAACGTCAGCGCGATGCGGTCGCCGACGATCTGGTTGACGAGCAGGCTGTTTTCCATGGATCGCCCGAGGTTGCCCTGGAGCAGGCCTTCGAGCTCCTGGTCTCCGTGGAAGTACGGGAAGTCGCCGCCGAGGCTCATGGAGGCAAACCAGGGCAGCCCGAGCCAGCGGGCGTAACGGATGTGCATCGGGTCGTCGAGGTGGAACAGATCGCGGATTCTCTCGACTTCCTTGAGCTGCGCCGTGTCGCCGGATTCCTGCAACTGCATGATGCGCGTGGTGACGTAATCGCCCGGCGGAAGCTGGATGATGACGAAGACTATCACGGAGATGATCAGCAGCGTCGGGATCATGATCAGCAGGCGCCGACCGATGTAAGGGTGCCTGATCGCGATCATCAGCAGAAGCGCCAGCCCGCAGACAGGGAAAGCGACGCGCAGGAACCATCCGACCCAGCCGGTATCCGCGTCGGCCTTGGCCTTGGCGATGCCCGAGGGCGTATCCGGCGAGGGCGTTATCTTGACGATTTCCTCGCGGATGCCCGCCTTGGTCTGCGGAGTGTCGGTGTCGATGTCCCAGTAGTACGTTTCGATGCCCGCGTTGCTCGGCGAGAGGAAGTCCCACGAATATACCGCCGACTTAGGCACGTTGCGGAATCCGTCCTTGACGACCACCAGCACCGGCGGGGCGGTGCAGATGTTGATGCTCCAGAGGTTCTCGGCCGCGAGGTCCATGGCCCGTCGGAAGATTTCGCGCTGTTTGGCCGGGTCGCCGGCGGCGCGTGCCCGCTCGTAGACTTCCATCGCCTCGCGGAGTGGCTCGCCGTCCGGCGGCTCGAGGGCGCCCCGCAGCTTCGATCTCGGGCTGTCGTAAAGCCCGCCCCGGCTGTACCAGTTGCCGTAGGCTATGGCGAAGTTGCTCTCGCCGCCGAGCGGCAGGAAGTATCGCGGCGCCAGCATCGGCAGGAACTCGCCGTTGCTGGTCCAGACGTTGAAGTCGTGCAGCAGGGCGGACTTCTCGGTGTAGAACAGGCCGCGGGCGCGAAGGCGCAGCACTGTGCGGACGCCCACCCGGGCCCAGTCGTCGATGACGAACTGCGCAGGCCCCTGCGGGGTCAGGCCGGACTGGGAGAGGTTCAGGTAGAACTGCATCCGGCTGCCGTCGGCGAACGTGCGGAAGCCCTCGAAGTCACGCCTGGTCAGGCCGATCTCGTCGAGCAGCCTGTTGGCGCGGTTGGGGTCGTAATCGGTGAAGGCGTTATAGAGCTTGGGGTAGTAGTAGTACGACTCGGGCCCCGGGGCGCACTGGGCGGGCTTGGTCTGGTTGTTGAACTCCGCCTCGATGATCTCCTTGCGGTTGATCGCCAGCGACAGGGCCTGGCGGAACCGCTTGTCGGCCAGCAGGGCGGCTTTCTTGGCCGAGGCGGGGCGGTCGGGGCTCACCTTGAGGTTCAGGTTGGGGCTGATGACGAACTGGCTGGACTCGCCCGGGTACCAGTGCCGCACGTCGTAGCCGCCGCGCTTGCGCTCGCTCATCAGCAGCGTGTACTGGTCGTAGCTGATGTGGCGGGACTGCATCGTGATCCCGCCGGAGGTGGCGCTGACGCCGATCATCGGCCCGCTCTTGACCTCGCAGTACACCCGGTCCACGTAGGGCAATTGGTTTCCCCGCGTGTCGACCATGAAGAAGTACGGGTTCCGCACGAAGCTGTGCGGTGGATTCGATTTGTGCGTGTGGAAGACCCAAGGCCACATCCGCGGATGCTCGGGGTTCTGGCTGCTCTTTACCGACCGGTAGGCGGAAAACTCGTCGAGCAGTTGGCGGGCCGCCATCATGTCGGCGATGATCTTCTTGTCGCCGAGAGCCGGGTGGTACTTGCTGAGGTAATGCCTGGGGCTGCCGCAGAAGTGCCTGCCGTCGATGGTCGCGAGCTTGGGCAGAAACAGGCCGTTGGGCTTCGGGAAAACCACCCGGAAGCAGTAGTCGTCGATCTTCTCGATGTCTCCGGCCAGGCCATGCACCATCATGATGTCCGGCAGGTCGGGGGTGAGGTC
>JAUWQU010000643.1 GCA_030610965.1 Phycisphaerae bacterium | reverse complement strand
GGCCCTTACGAAAAGCCGTTTGCAGTCGACGGGAACCGTTTCCTTGTCTCCAAGGACGGGGCGGTCCAGATACGCGACTTCCAGGCCAACGCCGCGACCCTGCTCGAACCCCAGGACGGCATGGGATTCTACTGCGCCCAGCCGATCCGCAAGCAGCCGCTGCCGCCGGTGCTCGTCAGGGACGTCGGTAGCGAGCTGCCCCCCGACGGCAGCGTCTCGGGCGGCTGGGCGACCATCTTCATGCGAGACGTCTACGCGGGGCTCGAGCCGCACGTAAAGCGGGGCGAGATCAAGCAGGTCGCCGTCGTGCAGGAAATCGAAAAGAGCACGCACTCGCCGCAGAACAACAAGGACCCGCACAGCCAACGCATGCGGAACATCGCTGTGTTCGGCTACCAGTTCCCGCTGGTCTCGTGCGGCGCGACCTACGCGCCCAAGAAGGTATGGGGCACCGCCGAGATCGCGCCCGACGGCAGCGCGGCCTTCAAGGTGCCCTCGGAGGTGCCGATCTACTTCATGGCGCTCGATGCCGAAGGCCGGGCCATACAGCGGATGCGGTCGTTCACGCACCTGATGCCCGGCGAGGTCCAGGGATGCGTCGGCTGTCACGCCGACCGAAACGCAGCCATGACGGGCGCCGGCAAACCCCTCGCGTCGAACGCGGCGCCGCAGGAACTTCGCAAACCCAAATGGGGCGTAAAGGGATTCAGCTATGCCGAGGTCGTCCAGGGCGTGTTCGACCGGAACTGCATCAGTTGCCACAACGAGCGCAGCCAGCCGGGCAACCTTGATCTCACCGGCGACATGACCGACTTCTTCAACGTGTCCTACGACATCATCTGCCGAACCGGCACGCAGGCCCAGGACAAGTGGACACGGCATGGTAGCCCCTCCGGCGCCCAGTACGACAAGGTCCGCGGGATGAGCCCCTACGTCGAGTGGATATGGACCATCAACGGCGCCGGGCATAACGTGCTGGAGATCGCGCCGCGACGCTGGGGCAGCCCCGCCAGCAAGCTGGCGGAGATCATCCGCACAGGCCATCCGGACAAAGACGGCAAGCCGCGAGTAAACGTGCCCGACGAGGACCGCCGCCGCGTGTACCTCTGGATCGACCTGAACGTGCCCTATTACGGCACGTCGTCGTCCAACCACAAGGCCCGCCTGGGCAGTCGGCGAATGATGCCCCGAGACCTGGGCGCCACGCTCGAGGAAGTCGCCGCCAAACGCTGCGCCAGTTGCCACACCAAGGGCATACCGCGGAAGTTCTACACCCGCATAACCAACCCGCAAAAGAACAACTTCCTGCTGGCGCCGCTGGCAACCAAGGCCGGCGGTACCGAAAAGTGCGCCAAGCCGATATTCCTGTCGACCGAGGATGCCGACTACCAGAAAATCCTCCGAACGTTCGACGAGATCCACGAACTGCTCAAGAAACGACCCCGCGCGGACATGCCGGGCTTCGAAGTAATGTGTGACTGATAATGCTACCCACAAAAGCCAAAGATAGAATCCGTGACCTGGCCGGGAAGTACGTGGAACTCTGCCACTCCGGCCGCAACGCCGCCAAACGCCGCCTCTGGCGCGACCACAACAGCCTGCGCAAAACCCGCCCGCCGGTGATCTGCTCATGGTATTGGGCCAGCATGATCGGCGAGGAGATCAAGCCGCAACTGCCCGAACTCGTCGCCGAGGACCAGCCCTTCCGCGGCCTGGAAAACTGGTTGCGCCTCAAGCTGTGGGGCGCGACGATCCCCGACGACACGGTCTATTACCCGTGGTTCCCGATGCGGGCGCAGATGCGTCAGCCCTCGGCCGACGTCTGGGGCATCGAGAAGAACCGCATCTACGACGAGGCCAGCCGCGGCTGGCGAAACATGCCCGTCATCCGCGAGCTTGCCGACCTCGACCGCCTGACGGCCACGCCGCACGAATGCATCGACGACGACACGCCGGAGATTCGCGCGGTTCGCGACCTCATCGGCGACATCATGCCGGTGCACGTCAACAAGAGCACCGTCTACCGGATATGGGGCGGCACGGACCTCTCCGAGGCCGCGGGGGCCCTTCTGGGCCTGCAGGAGTTGATGTACGCGCTCTACGAGAACCCCGAGCTGGTGCACAGGCTGATGGCATTCACGCGCGACGCGGTGCTGGCCAACCTCGACCAGGGCGCCGCGGCCGGGGACTGGTCCACGGTGGAAAACTGCAACTACGGAATGCCCCCGGAGACCGACGGCCTGGGCGAGCCGAAGCCCAACTCGCACGGCGCGTCGCTGAAGGACCTGTGGTTCTTCACGCACGCCCAGGAGTTCGAGGCGGTCAGCCCCGCCCAGCACGACGAGTTCCTCCTTCAATACCAGATGCCGATCATGGCCCGCTTCGGCCTGGTCAACTACGGCTGCTGCGAGACGCTGGACAACAAGGTGGACATGCTCCGCAAGATCCCCAACCTGAGGCGCATCCTGATGGGCCCGCGCGCGGACATCGCCCGCGGCTGCGAGCATATCGGTCGCGACTACATCGTCTCATGGCGGCCAAACCCGGCGGTGGTCGCCAGCGGCTTCGACGCGGACGCCATCGGCAAGGCCATCCGCCAGGGCTTCTCAGCCGCCGACGCCGCCGGCTGCAATATCGAGATCATGCTCAAGGAGATGATGACGGTCGAAAACGACCTCTCCCGCCTGTTCCGCTGGACCGAGATAGCCATGCGGGAATCCGAAAACGCGGGCGCGTGAAGCGGGGAAACATCCGTAGGGCCTTTACAGGGCACAACCCAACGCGACGTTCCAATTAAACAGGTGACTGTCGCCGGTTGTCTAAAGTGCCCGGGATCGCGAGAATCCCGCGAAGGACGAATCGAGATAGACGCCCTCGCTTCAGCCGAACGGGCTCGCCCTTGGGTCAGCATCAATCAAATTGTCACACCCATCGCAGAGAGCGCAGAAACCGCGGAGACAAATAGATAGAACTCTTTATCTTCTCTGCGCCCTCGGCGATCTCTGCGTTGGAATCTTCTTTTTTTGGCCGCGGCCTTCGATCTGCGAGAGGCGGGCTCAGGACCTGCGACGTCTGCGGACCTGTCCGCCTTAGCCTCGGCGGCGGCGGCGGATGACCGCCAGCGCGCCGATGGCCAGCAGGCCGAGCGTCGCCGGCTCGGGGATCGTGCCGGAAGCGCCCGCGCTTGTCGCGCCGTAGTTGTCCTGCAGAATCTGCAGGTCGGCCCAGTCGACGTCGCCGT
>JAUWQU010000545.1 GCA_030610965.1 Phycisphaerae bacterium | reverse complement strand
GCGGGTGCCGGGGTCGGGTTACAGGGGCCCCCCCCCCCGCGCGGGCCCACCGGCCGCCCCCGGGCGCCCCCGCGCCGGGCGGGGACACCCCAACGGGGCAGGCTCCAAAGGGCAAGCCCCGGCCGAGGCGTTCTCCGGTTTGAGCCTGAAGCCTTGAGCCTGAAGCCTGTAGCCTTGAGCCTGAAGCCTGTAGTCTGAAGCCTGAAGCCTCTGTCTCGCGGGGCATTGTGTGCATCGGCCGAGCAAAACGCAGGCCGCCGGAATAGAACGTCGGTCGCGCCTTCTTTTCTTCCCAAAAAACCCCTTGCATGCCCGGCGGACCTTGCTAGAATATGCGGTTCGCAAAGTCGATAAGGACTGCTACTTGTCCCCCGAAGCACCGCAGCTCTCGGGGGCTACCGTTGGAGATTGCTTTCGTGGCCGTGAGACTACGACTAAAGATGATGGGACGGAAGCACTGCAGCTTCTTCCGCCTCAGCGCGATGGACGGCCGAAGCCCGCGCGACGGGCGAGTGGTTGAGGAACTCGGCTGGTACGACCCCCATGCCAAGACGCCGGAACAGCAGACCTCCATCAACCGCCAGCGAGTGGAATACTGGCTCAGCGTCGGCGCCCAGCCGTCGGACACTGTCCGCAACTTGCTCAAACAGCAGGGCATTGCGGTAAAGTAGCCGCATACGCCCCCGCCGGGCAAACCGCGAGCACCAGGCAGTCATGGCCCTTCGCGTCGATATCCTCACGCTCTTTTGCGAGATGTTTGATGCGTTCGCCTCGACCAGCATCGTCGGGCGGGCCTGCCAGAGAGGACTGGTCGATATCCACCTGACCAACATCCGGGATTTCGCCCCGGATAAGTACGGCTCGGTGGACGACGCTCCCTTCGGAGGCGGGCCAGGCATGGTCCTGACGTGCCAGCCGATATTCGACGCGGTCGAGAACGTGCGGAAAAACGAGAGCCTGCCCAAGGGCAAGGTCCTGCTGATGACGCCACAGGGAAAGCCCCTGACGCAGGCGAAAGTGGCCGACCTGGCCGGGCAGGATAGGCTCATAATTATCGCCGGACATTACGAAGGCTTTGACGAACGCATCCGACAGGCCCTCGCCGACGAGGAAATAAGCGTCGGAGACTTCGTGCTCTCCGGCGGAGAAATTGCCGCAATGGCGCTGGTCGACGCGGTGGTCCGCCTCCAGCCGGCAGCGCTGGGCAAGGACGAGTCGACGCACGAGGAATCCTTCAGCATGGGATTGCTGGAGTATCCGCAATACACACGGCCGCGAGAGTTTCGCGGAATGCAGGTGCCGGAGGTTCTGCTCAACGGCGACCACGCGAAGATAGAACGCTGGCGGGCTGAGCAGGCCCGCAAGCGTACGCGTGAGCGTAGGGCGGACCTCTGGGCGAAGTACGCCAAGGAACATCCGGAAGAGGCCTGAGCGGCCGCCGCGAGCAAGCGGCAGGCGCAGGGCCGGACAGCGCGGGAGACGCATCGTGAGTCAGGAATTGTTAAACAAGGCCGTCGCGGGCAGCATTAAGCAGGAGTTGCCCCAGTTCGATATCGGCGACACGGTAGGCATTCATTGCCACATCGTCGAAGGCGAGAAGCAGCGCGTCCAGATATTCACCGGCACGGTGATAGGCCGGCGCGGCTCGGGCATTTCCGAGACGTTCACGGTTCGCCGCATCGTCAACGGCGAGGGCGTGGAGCGGACGTTCCCGCTGCACAGCCCGCGACTCGGCCAGGTCGACGTCGTCCGACACGGCAAGGTCCGCCGGGCCAAGCTCTACTTCCTCCGCGACCGCATCGGCAAGGCCACGCGACTCAAGGAAGTCAAGCGGGTAAAGCCCAAGGTCCGCGACGCCGCCGTGGCCAGCGACGAGCCTGCCGGCGAGTAAGGCAAGGGCCCAGGCCATGGCATGGTGGTGGCCATTCGACGCGGCAAAGCCTTCCGGGCGCCCAGGCCGGCGCGCCGGTCAGGGCGCAGCCAAGGCCCTCGGGCAGCGCGGCGAGGATGCCGCCTGCCGATTCCTGCGAAAGGCCGGGCTGAAAATCCTCGCCCGCAACTACCGCTGCCCCGGCGGCGAAATCGACCTGATCGCCCTCGACACCTCCACGCGCCGAAACGGCAAGCCCGAGACGATCGTCTTCGTCGAGGTGAAGACCCGCTCGACCGAAACCCCCGCGGGCCCGGAATCCGCCGTCGACGCCCACAAACGCAAACAGGTCGCCAAGGCCGCCCGATACTACCTACGCCACCACCCCACCAAAGGCTACCTCACCCGATACGACGTGGTGGCCGTGATAATCCCCGACGGCCAGAAACCCACCGTCCGACATATCTCCGGCGCTTTCTGAACTTTCGCGAGGCCCCACGGCCGGCTATCGACCATTCCGTCTGGTGTTCCCAGGTTCCGTCTTCTTCCTGAAAACACGTCTGACTTTTGGGCCATTCGATCCGACAATGTTAATGTCGGTGGACGAAACTCGGCTCCATGCCGTGTGGCCCCGCAGGTTCGCCTCGGGAGACCCTATATCCGCCGATGTTTTTTGCGCTCGCGGGCCGCGAGAGCCAGCGGCTTGCTTTGGCCGCACCATACTACGCGCCGTTCTATTCTTTCGGCAGCTTCTTTGCTGTTCTTCCCGGCAGGTAATTCTCTTTGGAGACCACTTTCTTGCCTGATTGTCCTTCCAGTTCTTTTCTGGCAGTTCCCGCGACCGAACCGCCATCTACCGCGGCCTGCTTATTTTCATCAAATCCCTGCGTGTCGCGGTTACGAGTTATTTCGGTAGTGGCGGCCTCCCCCAACATTGAAAAGATCAACTCGAGATCGTTCATGTGGTCGCGCAGGTTCTGGCGTTCGAGGCCTTTGAGCTTCTTGTATTGGGAAGGTGTCACGCCGAAGGCGGCCTTGGATATCTCGGCCGTGAGGATCGCGTAATCCTTTTGCTCGGCCACACCGCGATTCTCCCATTCGTCCGTCAATTCTTCCCGAATGGCGATACCCCGCATACGCTTTTCGATCCAGGCATCGGAGTAGCCCTTGGCCTTGTACAGCGCCCTTGTTCTTTGCGTGGCCAGTTCCGGGTCTTCTATTTCCTGAATGCGCTCATAGCCGACCTTCGCCAGCCAGCGCTTGAACGGCTCGGCTTTGGGGCTGGGGATGGACTGGATGATACGGAACATCCCCTCGGTGTTGGCACTGTTTATTGGTCTCTTTTTGCCGTCTTTGGCGGTCATTTCAAGGGGGGTACAAATTGTACCCCAGTACGAGTTCAACTCCGAATCCCGGCTGCGTATCCGCTTCATGTATTGCCTGGCGTCCCTGCTGTCGGTTAGCGCCTCGACCACATCGGAGATGGAAAACCACCATTCATTATTGTGAATCGTCTTGCGGATTTCCTTGCCCTTGAACAACGCTATTTGTGTGGATTGCCCAGCCATCAGTTATCCCTTTCCCTCAAGAATCGCGATTCCTTCTTCGGTCAGGCCGTGGAGCACGGCCGGCCGACGATTGACCTCGGCCTCCCCCGCCTCGCAGCCTGTCGGCATGTGCTTCGTCGGACCTGCAACCTGCTTACCTTTCGTGCCTACTCGTCAAGAAGGCCGGGCTGTTGACTCCCCGGCCTTTGATCTGGCGGCTCTTCCAGAGGACACTGCCCAGGCGCCTTGGCGGGGTCGGCCTGGTGCAGCAGCGACTTCCTGGTAATCCGGGATACCCTAGTGGTTTTCGACTTCCTTGTCGATAGCCGCCATCGCGGAAGAATGCCCCCCCGCCGCCGGGGCCACCCGC
>JAUWQU010000391.1 GCA_030610965.1 Phycisphaerae bacterium | reverse complement strand
CGGCCTGGGCGACGAAGTACTTCGCCCCGGCCTGGACGTAGAGGTCCATGAGCATGTCGGGGTCGAACCGCTCGGCCTTCCAGAGCTTGACGATGTCCTTGTAGCCGAACTTCGACGGATGGCCGTACGTCCGCCAATGGTGCATGTACTGTTCCGAACCTTCGATGTAAATGTTGCGCGCGTACCAGTCGCCGTGCATCGGCGCGCACTGCGGGCCCCAGTGTGCCCAGATTCCCAGCTTGGCGTCGCGGAACCATTTCGGGCATTTGTATGTCCGCAGCGATTCCCACGTCGCATCGAACAGCTTTGAGGCGGCTGGCGATACGCCTTGGGACAGCTTGTTCGACTGGGGCTTCGACTGACTGACGGTCTGCTTTTTCGCCATTGTCGGCACTCCTTTGTCTATGTGTGAGAGGTCGCTTGTGCGGTCCGTTTGACCGCAATAACCGTATCGCGCCGACGGCTTGATGTCACCAGTATTCGACCGTTCTCCGCCCTTCAGGTCCCGGATGCCGGTGACTTCGCCCGCGACAGACGTTAGAATCGCCGGTGCATGAAGGGCAGCCAATCGAAAACTCGCACCGCCCCCGCGGGCACCACGCTCGCGGCGGACAGGCCGTATCGGCCGGGGCTTCAGCGCGGGCTGGGCGTCGCGGCCGTGGCGATGGCGGCGGCGTTCGTCCTGGTCCTTGGCGTGCGGACGCTGACGACCGAAGACCTGGGCTATCACCTGGCCTACGGCGAGCACTTTTTGTCCACCGGCCGAATCGTCGACGACTCCATGGGCGTCTACCAACTCGTGCCGCAGGACCGCCTTCGCCACGAACTGCCGCCCGGATCGTGGCTGGACGCCGAGGGCCGATACCGATTCCCAAACGCCAACTGGCTAAGCCAGGTCGTAATGGCGCGGGCATACCGCGCCGGAGGCCTGGTTGGCCTCAGCGTGCTGCTGGCGGCGGTGACGGCGGGGATATTCGCGCTGCTCGCAGCGACCATGCGCCGGCTCGGTTTGGGCACGGTGGGCATCGCGGCGGGGATGCTGCTGGCGGCGATGGCGTCCTATGAGCGAATCCTCATTCGGCCGGAGGTGTTCGGCTACCTCGTGCTGCTGGCGATGCTGAACCTGCTTGTCCGTAAGCGGCTGACGCGAGCATCGGCCGTGGGCCTGGTGGCGCTGCAACTGCTGCTGGTGAACCTGCACAGCTACTTCCTTCTGGGCCTGGGCCTTACTGGCGCCTTCGCGGCCGAGGACCTGCTGCGGCGGCTCTGGCGGCGCTTTCGCGGCGAGAATGGCGACGCGAAAAAGGCCCCCGCCGAACAGGCCGAAGGGTCCGGGGGCCTGCTGTGGATCGTGCTGGGTTTGCAAGTTCTGGCGTGCTTTGCCAACCCATGGACGTGGCGTCTGGCGGCGCTGCCGGTGCAGACGCTCGTGTTCATGCGGGCACACCATATAGCCGGCGGTTCGCTCACCGAGACTGGCCATCCCTGGGCGGTAATTGGCGAGTTTTTCTCCCCGTTCGCCGAAGGCGTGTTCGAGGTCAGCAGGGGAAGCTACGCATTTGTGGTGCTGCTTGTGCTGGCCGGGGCCGGGGCGCTTTGCGCGGCCTGGCTGCGCAGGTGGTCCCACGTGCTTGTTATCGGGGCGCTGACGGCGGCGGCGCTGACAATGCGGCGGAACATCGCCCCGGCGGCGATGCTGATCACGCCGCCTGCCCTGTGGGCCTGCCGGGACGCGCTTGCGCCGCTTGTGAGGCGTCTGTGGCCCCGGCCGGGAATCCCCCGTGCGATTGAATCGGCGGCCGCGGCGGCGCTGATACTTGCGGGCGGCCTGGGCGTCTTTGCCGTCGTCACGCAGCGGTTCTACAGCTACGAGAGCAGGCCGACGCGTTTCGGCCTGGGCGTATCGAAGACGGCCATGCCGCTATCGGCCGCGGAGTGGATCAATCGCAACGCCCCGGCCGGTCGGCTGTGGACGGACTACAACACGTCGTCTAACCTCTACTGGTTCACCCAGCAGCACCACAACGTGCCGGTCCTGACAAACACCTGGGCCTACCCGCCGGATGCGATGGCGCGTGTGCTGGCCGTGTCTCGCGGCCGGGAGGACTACCGGACGGCCTTCGATGTCCTCGGCGTGGAGATAGTGACGCTCAAGATGGATTACACCTCCATTCCCCTGGCGCGGGGGATGCTGGCCGACGCCAACTGGGCGATGGTGGATATCGACGCCGTTTACGCGACGTTTCTCCGCGCCAACGGCGTCAACGCGGGCCTGGCCCGCCGGGCGCGAATCACGCCGGAGACGCTGGACGTGGACGCCTACGTCCGGCGCCTCTCGCGGATGGACCCCGTCAGCAGCTTCCCGGTCTTCCTTGGGGCATCGCTGCTGATGGAAATCGGGTGGGACGCTCAGGCGGTGCCTGTGATCGATTATTCCCTGTCGCACTGGCCGAATGCCCCGCACGTCGAGCGGCTGTGGGATATGAAGGGAATCTGCCTGGTCATGCTTGGGTGGGAAGCGTGGCGCGAGTCGCCGCAGGACGTCCAGGCCCAGCGGAAGCACTGGCAGGACGCCCGCGAGTGTTTCATCAAGGCCCTGGAGATCAACCCCGATTACAGGCCCGCCGCCGACCACCTGCGGTTGATCGACGAGGACATTAAACGGTACTGGTAATCCACCGTCGCCGCGACTAACCGTTGGATTCGCTCGCGACGGATGGTAAACTTCCGCAGCCGGCCCGGACGCCGGCGCACCTGATGGTAGTTGAAATTAAGAAGGATCCCAGCAATGGAAGACACCTACGGAAACCTGATTACGTCCCTGGCCAAGGCCAACGACAAACGTATCGTGCTGCTGGTGATGGACGGCATCGGCGACTGCGACAACGCGGGCAAGGGCACCGCCCTGGCGATCGCCCGCAAGCCGAACATGAACAAGCTGGCCTCGACAAGCGCCCTTGGCCTGCTGGTGCCGGTTGCCACCGCCGTGACGCCCGGCAGCGGGCCGGGGCACATCGGGCTCTTCGGCTACGACCCGCTTATCTACCAGGTCGGGCGGGGCGTACTCAGCGCGCTGGGCATCGAGTTCCCGCTCACCGGGCGCGACGTCGCGGCCAGGCTGAACTTCTGCATGATCGACGCCGACGGCAAGGTGACCGACCGCCGGGCCGGGCGGATACCCGACGAGGAAAACCACCGCGTGCTGGACAAGATCCGCAAGCACCTCAAGGCCCCAGCCGGCGTGGAGGTACTGTTCGAGACCGTGGCCGAGCACCGGGCGCTGATGGTGCTGCGCGGCGACGGGCTGGACGACAACATCGGCGAGACCGACCCGCAGGCCACCGGCCTTGAGCCGCTGTCGCCGACCCGCCCGC
Organism: Phycisphaerae bacterium; assembly: GCA_030610965.1. Taxonomy (GTDB): domain Bacteria; phylum Planctomycetota; class Phycisphaerae; order SM23-33; family SM23-33; genus JAUWQU01. The sequence goes on along the minus strand of JAUWQU010000391.1, from coordinate 1,482 downwards.
CGCACGATCAGTCCCCAACCGCGGCAATGGCCGACGACGTGATAGGCCAGGTGCGAAATATCCTCGCCGACGAGCCGCGGGCGAACATGATCCTCGCCCGCGGGTTCGCCAAGGCGCCGTCCTGGCCTACGTTCGCCGAGCGGTTCCGGATGAACCCCGCCGCGGTGGCGGGATATCCGATGTACCGCGGCGTGGCCACGCTGTTCGGCATGCCGGTAGTGGCCCGGCCGACCACCGCGGCCGACATTTGCAGCGAGGCCGCCAAGGCGATGAAGGACCACACGTTCGTCTTCGCTCACTTCAAGTACACCGACAAGACCGGCGAAGACGGCGACCTCGCTGGCAAGGTCAAGCGGATCGAGGAGATGGACGCCGCACTGCCGGCGCTGCTGGCGGCCAAGCCGGACGTGCTGATAATCACCGGCGACCACTCGACCCCGCCAAGTCTCAAGGCCCATAGCTGGCACCCGGTGCCCGTGCTGATGAGCGCGCCGCATCTTCGCGGCGGCGACGGCGAGAGCTTCGACGAGGTCGCCTGCCTCCACGGGCAGATCGGCACGATCCCGTCCAAGGAGATCATCCCGCTGGCGATGGCCCACGCGGGCAAGCTGGATAAGTTCGGCGCCTGAGGCCGAACGTCTCGGCCGGAAAACGCGACGCCCCCGCCTGTGCGCAAGAAGCCGCCCCGACCGGCGCCGGTGGGCGGGGCTCGACGGGGCGGATTTCCAAATGCTAAGGTTATGCCGGCTTATTTCCGGCGTCTGCGGCGAAGGGCCAGGATTCCCAGGCCGACGCTCACAAGGGCGAACGATGCCGGTTCGGGCACCTGGGCCTCGAACGTCGCCACGATCACCGCGATGCTGTGGGGGCCGACCGTCGCGTTTATCTCGATCGCCATGGTGGACAGAATATCACCGCTGCTGGCCAAACTTGGGATCGGCGTGCCGAAGTGCTCCGGGCCGAAGGAACTGGTCTCGCCGTCGCCGCTCGTGAATGACTGGGGATCCAACATGAGGGGCTGGAAGTCCGCGCCGTCGATCCTTGCCATGTAGATCGGAGTGCCGGTTATCGACGAGAGGCTCGCGCCAGTCGAGTTGCCGGAAACCAGGTCCACCAACGTGCCGGAAATCGAACCGCCGGCGAGGAACCCGTCGATGATCTGCGGGCTGATCGAAAGATTCGCGTCAACCGTGAAATCCATCGGCGACGACGTGAAATTACTCAGCGTGAACGTCGCGTACAGATAGGGGTCCGGGTCGGCCTCGATCGAGTACTTCACCTGCCACGAGTTGCCGTGTTTGTGGGAACCTTCATAACTCCACACGGGCTGATCGGGGGAGGGCCAATGCTTCTGGGCCCTCAACTGACCGGGAGGATTGTGATCAACGGCTGGGCCTTGGCCGTGAGCGTTGATCCTCACCGCCAAGCCGGGGAAACCCATCACCGACGCACTGGCTGCGGAGGTCGAGAAGACCGCCGTCG
>JAUWQU010000177.1 GCA_030610965.1 Phycisphaerae bacterium | reverse complement strand
GATCCACCTCGACGCCACACTCCTTGGCCAGGATCAAGCTGGTCAGAATCTGCACCCCGGCCGGATTCATCAGGCCGCCCTGGACATAGCCGGGGACCGGGATATCACCCCAATGGTTCCATCCCCCGTAGTATTGCCTTTCCTTCGAATCGACACAGATGGCCTTCAATCGCGGCAGGGCGCTCTTGTCGCCCGTCCGGAGGTAGTATTCGCCGATCAGGATTCCCTGGTATCCGTTATTCCATGTGTGGCTACCCGCCTTGACAGGCGAATTGCGATCCACCATGGCCTTGACGGCGGGCAGATACTGGTCGTCACCCGTGGACAGCAGAAACAGTCCGCCGAAGAAGCCGGGGTTCTTCAGGTTTTCGGGTTGCGTAAGAAACTCGGCGGCCTGGCGGATGATCGTATCCGATTTCTTGCAGTTCAGCGGCCAGGTCTTGCTGTAGGCGCCCAGCACCGGAATGGTGATGGTGACCGACTCTTCCCTGTCGGCGCGCTTGATGGTAAAGGCCAGCTTCCCGTCGCCGGCCTCGGCTGCCGTCAGGGCATTACCCAAGGCGATATACGGCTCGGGATCGGAAACCGGCTTGCCGTTGACCTTGACGAGAATATCGCCCTTCTGGAACTTCCCCTCTGCCGGCGTGTTCGGCTCGGTGCTGTCCACCGTAACCAGAAGGCCCTTTTCGATGGTCGCGTAGATGCCCGTCACGCCGATGTGGAATTTGGGATACGCCTTGGCGGGATCGGTCGGCGTCATGAGAAACACCTTGCCCGCAGCGCACCGGTCGGCGATGAGAAGACTGACGAAAAGGCTGAGGAATGTAGCTAAAAGTGCTCGTCGCATGTTATTCACCTCGTTCTCTTTGGGGCCTTCCGGCATCTGGTGCGGGCAATCAAGTGACTGATAGGGCATTTAATTTCGCCCGGGCCGGCGGCGAAGGCCAGGGGGGCGGGCGGTTTGCAGTCGGGCCAATCCGTGCATTAAAATGGTCTTGCAACTCATGATTTCGCGCGCCTTCCCTGATCAACGCACATCGATTCCATCGAATCTGCCTCTACGCCTGCACACTTTAACGACAAGACTCATCCCGGGGGGCGAAGAAACTGTGCCCGCCAGAGGCCGATTGCAGATTATTGATGGGGAATCCAATTTCGCGCGGGCAGGCGACCGGGGCCCAGATTCCTTGGGCGGGTCGGGAGAGACTTAGTCGATACTTCATAATACATTCTGCCTACTTACCTTACACTACATAGCCTTCTGCTTTTACCCCGACTTCGTTCGTGAAGTGTGGATGAAGTCCGCATTCGATCAAGCACCGTCGCCAGAGGCCAAAGCCGCGTTCCTCGAAGGATTTCACGTCTTGCCGCGAGCGAGTGCGTACTGCAAAGCATCGAGTTGAGCGAAAGCCCATGCACTGCGTGGCGACAGGCACAGCCTTACCATCCTGATCCCGCAGGGCTTATGGCATCCAGTTCGGAGCCGCGCGATTTGGCCTGAGAAGATCGGAAGGCGGCAAGTGCGAGCATCTCGGAGCTTGACACCACCGAGATGGCAGGTAAGATCATTTCAAGGTGTGATGTTCGGCCTGCGGTCGATGGGTCGCCCCGGAATCCATGAGTTAGCGCCGGGGAAGCCCGAAATCCTGCCTTCGCCACGGAGATTGGGCCTCTTTTCAGGACGATCAGGCCGTATGGAACCGTTATTTCCGAACATCCGGCTTTGTTACCCTCAACAACAACGACGAGCAACGCTTCCTCACCCCGATCTACAGCCAGTCAGGCAACAGCCCAAGTGTTGCACGTGGAGCTTGATGTCGCGCAATGCGGGCTTCTTCAACAGGGCAACAAGATGAGCAAGAAGAGAGCGACTCATGAGCCGTCAAACAAAGCGCTTTCTTATGACACCTTAACTTATTATGGGGGCCTGCTGCTTCTGCCCGTGCTGGCGTTTTCGCTGTTCAACTGGGTCTTCGACTACCTCATTGTAATGGAACGCGATCTTCCCTGCTGTTTTTTTGTTTCCGGGCGCGAGTTTCTCGGGGAGTTCACTGACCATCCGGGCGGGATGTTGACTTGGGCTGGCCGATTTGTTTGCCAGTTCTCTCACTACACGTGGCTTGGCGCGCTCACTATTGCCGGATGTGTCTCATTGTTCGCTCTGTTGTTGCACCTTGTCTTGGTAAAAAGGGGCGGCAGGTTCTGTCTGGTCGGCATGTTCTTGCCATGCATATTGCTGCTTGTGCTGCACACGCTCACCCTGCGTGTCATGATGGACACTCTCGGCCTCGCGGCGATGTTCGCGGCCCTGCTCGGCTACCTTTACCTCCGCGGCGGAACTCCGCGACGTCTGGACGCCAGTTTGCTCACCCCCGTCATGTATGTTGCCCTTGGGGGCTACGTCTGGATGTTTGTCCTGTGGGTAACTGCATTGGAATGGGGCGACCATAAACCACGCGCCGGCCTCGCGTTCAAAGTGATTTATCCACTGCTGGCCGCTTGCATGCCGCTGGCCGCGTATCTTTGGGCCTTCCCGGTTTCATTGAAGAGTGCATTTGCCCACAATCCGGTTTTTGTCAGCGATCTGCTGGGCGAGTATGGCCCCATCGTGGCGATACTCTATGGCTATCTCCTGATCATGCCGTTCTGGCCGCGCGCGATGCACCGGGTCCGCAAGCTACTGCCCGAACGATTAAGGATGACCACCAACGGCTCGGTTGCGCGCACTGTCACTATTTCCGTGCTCGCCCTGACCGCAACATTCCTGTTCCGCTCGTTCTACAACCCGGCAAGCAGGGAACTGACAGGCTATATCTTATTGTATCAGGATGCGGATTGGGACGGCATCCTCGCACGGGTGAAGAAGAAATCGTCCGACCTCCTGCTTGTGCAGTTCCTTGTCAACCGGGCACTCTATGAGAAGGGCACATTACTTGATGATATGTTCATGTATCGGCAGGGGTGGGGGTCGGGTGGGCTGGTTCTGCAGCCATTTGCCGTGAAGTCCCCACCAAGCCCCATAGGAGCCGACGTTGCCCTTGCGATGTACAACAGCGATCTCTTCTTCAAAATGGGACACGTCAATATGGCCTACCGCCAGGCCTATGACCAGATCTCGAGGATTGGACCTACCTACCGATCCTTCAAACGCCTGGCCGAATGCCACATGGTGAACGGAAGGTATGAAGCGGCGCGGAAGTATCTCGCCCTGCTCGAGAAGACAGTCTTCCACCGCGGGTTCGCCCGTCGATACAAGGCGCTCCTCGCCGATACGAACGCGGCGGATGCCTTCTTTGCCGATGCAAGAGCCCGGAGGCCCACTGTTTCGTTTAACGCGATAACCGTTGCATGGACAGCGTTTATGGAGCTTGCTGCCAGTGGCCATCGAAACCGCATGGCGATTGAATACCTGGTTGCCTGGCGTCTGCTTGACAGGGGGTCGATTCCCCTCATTGCCGGCAGTGTGCGCTGTTTCAAGGAGGCCGGCTACTCCCGCTTGCCGCGCCACGTTCAGGAAGCGATCTTCCTGCAAGAGGTCATGACAGGTAAACCCGTGGACAGATACGGGTTTTCGTATGACAGGGATATCACCAGGCGTTTCGAGGAATGTGAGCGGAGGATATCGACACTGCAGGGCGCTCCGGGCGCGGACAGCGCCCTTAGGCAGGAATTCGGCGACACGTACCTGCACTTTTTCATTACGGACAGGATGCCGGCATACAATAATTGGAATACTTACTGGAGCATCGGTAATGAGCTGCTTTCCAGAGGAATGACGGACGGCGCGATTTTGCATTATCGTCTGGCTTTACAGTACAACCCCGGGCATGCCGGCATCCGTCGCGACATCGACAGTGCATTGGCATTGGCGGGCAGGCAGAAGAAGGCGGCCGAAAGCCCTGGCCGGGAATTACCGACGGCGCCCGCGCCGCCTGCCGAGACAAAGAGTCCACCCGCCCAAAGCACTCGGGGGGCACAGTCAGACAAATGAAACGAATAGCCCTCATAGCATGCCTGCTGGTGGCGGTTCTTATAACAGCCTCGTACCCCAGCGTTCCCGATGTGTCCTCGGCAAAGGGCGTTGATGCCAGTCCGCGCATCGACCCCGACTACACGTCTGTTGTCATCCCGCCCAACATCGCGCCACTGAACTTTCGCATCAAGGAGTCGGGGCTGGATTTCGTTGTCAAGATATCGTCCGGGAATGCGCCGGCCATCGAGATCCATTGCCCCGACGGAACCTGCCGAATTCCCCTTACGGCGTGGCGAAAGCTGCTTACCGCGGCAAAGGGCAAAGAGATTCACTTTGATGTGTATGCAAAGCGGGAAGCGGGCACGTGGGTCCAGTTCAAACGCCTGAGCAACACGGTGGCGCCAGAGCCAATTGATTCATACATCGTATACCGCATGCTCTCGCCCAATAGGGCGTACTCTCGTATCAAGGGCATCTTCCAGAGGGACTTGGAAACGTTCGAAAGCTCCGCCCTGGTTACCAGGCGGGACGGAACGTTCACTTGCTTCAATTGCCACACTTTTTACCAGAACAATCCTGATAAGTTCATATACCACATGCGCGGCAACCTCGCGGGCATGATGGTCGTTGCCGACGGCGAGATGCGGAAGATCAACACCAAGCAGGACCCCATGTTCAGGCCGCTGGCCTATGCCTCATGGCATCCCGGGGGCCGGCACCTCGCGGCCACCCTGAACATGTTTCACGCCTTCTGGCCTGCCACGGGTGAGCGGCAGGACTTCGAGGCCGTTGAAAAACGAGGGGACCTGGTCGTCTACGCCGGGGAGAAGAACCCCATCCACACCACCAGAGAAGTGTTCGAGAATACGTACATCGAGACGCATCCATGCTGGTCGGCCGATGGTCGGCACATCTACTTTGTCCGAGGCAAAGACAGGCCGCTGCGTGTCGACAGCGACATTGCGGCGTTCAAGTTCGACCTAATGCGCATTTCTTACGATGTCGAAACCGGTGTGTGGGGCACTCCCGAGATGGTAAAGGCCTATTCCAAGCTGGGGAGTTCCTGTTCGTTCCCGCGTGCCTCACGGTGCGGCAGGTACATATTGCACATCCTGGCGGATCAAACGACCTATCCCATCCACCAGAACAGTTCCGACCTGTATTTGCTGGATCTCCGGACAATGGAACACACCCGGCTGGGCCAGGCCAGCAGTGACCTGTCGGAAAGCTATCCGCGCTGGTCCTCTAACGGACGCTGGTTCAGCTTCCTGAGCAATCGCCGGGACGGGGTGAGTGCGCTGCCATACTTCGCCTATTTCGACGCGCAGGGACGAACGCACAAGGCATTCGTCCTGCCTCAGGACGATCCGGCGTACTACGATACGTTCATCGACACGTATAATGCGCTCGAATTGGTGAAGTCGAAGGTCCGCATGAGCGAGAGCGAACTCGCAAGGGGCATGCAACAGGAAGCCGTTGACGCCAAGTTCCCGGATCCTCCCGCTGTTGAGGCCCATACCGATTCAACGCAGAAACAGGCCCCAACCCCGGGCGGTCATTACTGATGGGGCTCGCGGCTGACGTCAGGAATCTCTGCCGGGCCTAACACCGTTTAGTGATCCGTGTTGGATTCCTTCTCATCCGTAAGCTCCTTGATGCGCACGTTGCGATACCAGACAGGCTTGGCTTCATCCTGGAACCCGATGTGGCCGCTCGGGGGGCGATCCTTCAGCCCGGACTTGCTCAGATCCAAGTCAACGATCTGCTCGCCGTTCAACACGACTTTCACGCTGCTGCCCTTGCACGTGATCGTATACCGGTTCCATTGGCCGGCGGGCTTGACCATGTTCTTTGAGGGAATCGCCGTGCCGATGATGCCGCCGCAGTCGTGTGCCGTGACTTTCTTCTTGCCGTGCGTATCGAGGATCTGCACCTCGAAGCCGGTATTGACCTGGCTCTTCGGGTCGGCCACGCGCAGGAACACGCCCGAGTTGCCCCTCGGCTGGAACTTGAACTCGAGGTCGATAATGAAATCCCCGTACTTGCGCTGCGTGGTGAGGTAGGCGCCGTAGCGCTTCCAACCTCCCTCCCCCGGCCGGGGCTTCAGTGTCACCGAGCCGTCCTTATCGACGACCCAGTTGCCGGTCGTCTGCCAACCCGTCAGGTCCTTGCCGTTGAACATCGGCGTGAATCCGTCATCGCCCGCCGCCTTCTCGGCCGCGGTGGGGCTGCGCAGCTCGATGCCCTTGAACATGACCTCCATGTCCATGCCGCCGTGCAGTTGCATGGCGAGGTGGCCCTTCAAACGCCCAGGGTCATTCTTGATCTCCACCGTCTTGGTGCCGTTGAGCCGCACGACGACATTCCGGCCGATGGCGGTTATGGACATCTCGTTCCACTCACCCGGCTTGTAGAGGCCCTTGATCACCTTGGGGTCCGGCTGGCTGACCCATCCCCGGCCACCCGTCTCATACAGCCCGGCGACCTGCTGCGAGTTTTCCACCTCCGCCTGGAAGCCATGCAAACCGACCTGGCGCTGGACTTTCTCGCTGCGGAAGTAGAAGCCGCTGTTGCCCTTGACCACCCGGAACTTGAAGCGAACGACGAAGTCGGCGTATTCCTTGTCGCTCACCAGCAACCCGTGGCGGCGTTCGGCCTTGGCGCTGGTTCCCACGATGGCGCCATCCTTGACCTGCCACGAGCCGCCGGGCAACGCGTGCCAGCCCTTGAGCGTCTTGCCATCGAACAGCGGCGTTGATCCGCCAGGCGTCTCCGCCGCGACAGTGTTGCCCGCCGCCGCGAAAGCCAGGATCGTAACGGCCAGTGCGTGGATGTATTGGCAATGCATCGTATTCTCCTTTGTGTGGCTCCGCTACTTATCATGCAGTCGTGTAGGTACTGCCCTTCCGACCTTTCAAGGGTGTCCGCTTCAGTTTGCCGGCCTTGAGCATCTTGTTCAGCGTGTTGTCAGCCCGGCCTGTCCTTCCGGCAGCCTGCCACGCCTTGTTGATGTCAGAGGAGATGGCGCCCTTGCCTTTTACCAGCCCAAGGACGAACTGCTCGGCGGTCTGGGCGTACTTCTTCCTCTTGCGGCTGGTCTTGGGAGCGGCGGCCTTCTTCGCGCCGGCCTTGGGGGTCTTCTTGGCCTTCTTCACCTTCTTGACTGCCACCTTGCCGGTCTTGAGCTTGTAGACACCTCGGCTCAGGTTCTCGAACTCATCGCCACGAACAACCGCAGCCACCAGGCCGTAGAAGTCCTTGGCCGCGCTCTTGTAGCCCGCCTTCTGGACGGCCTCCACGATGTGCTTGATCCGCATGCCGCCCTTGGAGCCGA
>JAUWQU010000782.1 GCA_030610965.1 Phycisphaerae bacterium | reverse complement strand
TCGGGTTCAGGTCGAAAAGCCATTTCATCCGCATCGCTCCCGTGTCTTGCCGGCCGGCTGACTGGCGTTTCCGCCGGCCGCAACGCCGATTGTGCCTGAGCGTACCGCTTCCGGCGGCGCCGCACAACCACTGGAAGGTCTATCGTCTTTTGGCCCCCGGCCGTATAATGGCAATATGCCAACGGAGGCCGACTACTACAGGGTTCTGGGCATCGAGCCCGGAGCCACGCTTGAGCAGGTTCGCGTTGCGTATCGACGAGCGGCGTGCCGATATCATCCTGACTTGCACCAAGACGACAGCCTGCAAGCCGAGCGAAAGCTCCGCGAGTTAATAGTAGCCTACAAGGCCGGCGCTCGCCGGCTGAACCCGGCTGCGTTGTCCCTCACGCGTCATGAGCGGAGAAAGACCTACACCCCGCAGGATTTCGCCCGCGAGGGCTGCGAGAAGTGGCGGAAGGTGGAGCAGTACGTCGCCGTCGAGGAGCCTGAGGGCCTTCTGCTGCCGCTGCGCTGCCGGGAGGCCTACCCGACCCGCGACGAGACGCGAACGTTCGCGGCACTGTGGGTACTGGCGGTCGTCCTGGGAATACTCTTCGCCATCCTGGCGGCGGCTTACCGCGCCCGCGAGGCCGGCTTCGAAAATATGTCCGATGCCGACATGCTCTTCAGCGTCATCATCGGCGAAGTGGCCTACGTCCTGCTGGCGGCCTCGGCCGTGGTGTTCGTCATCCTCACACGCAAACTGGTTCGCCTGACGCTGCGACTCGCCAGCAACCGCTGGCTTTTCCTGCCCAGGCCCGACGACGGCAGGACCCTCCCGCCGCAATCCAAACGCATCGACGACCGATGACGAGAACAGATTGGCGATTTGGGATTTGGGATTTCAGATTTGGATTGCGGGATTTGGGATTGTGGAATTACTCGGGTGAGCGGTGTGCGGTGGTGGGCTTCTGTGAGCGCAAGATGCCCCCAGAGCCCGCAATCTCAAATCTGAAATCCCAAATCCCAACTCCCAATTCTCAAATCTGAAATCTCAAATCTGAAATCCCAATTTCCAACTCCCAAATCTCGCCCCCTACTGCCCCGCGAGGCGCCGCTTGAGCTGGCGATAATCCGTTTTTCCCGTGCCCAGCACCGGTATCTTATCGACCTCGATCACTCGGCGGATGTTGTGCAGGCCCGATAGGCCCGCCTTGCGGATGGCGCGGTTGACGGCCTCGCGGACCAGCGGGCGCGTTGTGAACAGGACAATCTCGACCTGCCCCTCGGCCCCCGCCGCCTCGACGGCGAGCGACGGGTCCTCCTGCTCGGACTTCTCGTCCGCCTGGGCGGCCTCGAACTCATCGGCCAGGACGGACTCGATCGCCGGTAGCGAGATCATCTCGCCGCCCATCTTGACGAACCGCTTGAGCCGCCCGCTGAAGCGAAGCACCCCGCCGGACTCCTCGACTACCAGGTCGCCCGTGCGGTACCACGGGCGCCCGTCGAACTGGACAAACGGACTGGCGCCGTCGTAGTGCATGTACCCGGCGAACACGCTTGGCCCGCGAACCAGCAACATGCCCTGCCGGCCGGGCTCGACTCGCCGCGACTGCGACTCGACGTCCACAATTGCCCATTCGAACGAGTCCATCGGCTCGCCAATGGTCCCCCGCCGGCTCCGGCCGGGACGGTTGGCCGAGACTATCGGCGAACATTCCGTCACGCCGTAGCCCTCGAGAATCTCCATGTCCGGGTTTATCTGCTCGAGCCGGTCGTAAGTGCGCTCGGGGCACTTCTCGGCCCCGGTGACGGCCAGGCGGAGCGACTTCAACTGACCGGGCGTCGCGGCGCGGGCGATGGCGTCGAGGAACGTCGGCGCGGCGACCATGACCGTTGCGCGGTAGGCCTCGATGATCCGTGCCAGCGTCGGCGCCTCGGTGGGGTCCGGGTGATGAGCGACGGCCGCGCCGAGGCACATCGGCAGCACCGTGGTGACGGTCAGCCCGAAGGAATGGAACGGCGGCAGGATGCCGAGAACGCGGTCCCCGCGCCGGATGACCCCCATCGCCGCGATGTCGCCCACGTTGGCCAGTATGTTGGCGTGGGTAAGCGGCACGGCCTTGGGCAGGGCCTCTGAACCGCTGGTGAACAGGATGACGGCTGGGGCGTCCGGCGATAGCCGGGCCGCGGCCTTGTCCAGCGCCCCCCAACCCAAGCGGCTTGCGGCCGCCGCCGCGAGCTTTGTCAGCTTGGAAACGCCGCTCGCCATGTCCTCCAGGTACGCCAGCATCCCCTCTGCCGGAGATAGGTCCACGCCGCGAGCCTTGAGGCGCTCGACGAGCCGCCGGGCCGTCAGGACGCGCTGGACGCCGACCAGCGACAGGCAGTGTTCGAGATTCCGCGGGCCAACGGTCCAGTTGACCATCACGGGCGTCTTTCCGGCAAACAGCGTCGCCATGTACACCACGTCCGCAGCCACGCCGGCGGGCATGAGAATGCCCACGCGATCGCCGGGCATCCGTTCGATCAGCGGGCGAAGGACCATCACGCCGAGAACCACGTCGCGAAAGCACCGCATGCCGCTGGCCTGGTCGGCGGTGACAGGCCGGCCGGGGCCGCGGCGCGCCTGGGCAAGGAATACCTCAGGGACGGTCCGCCCGGCCGGGAGATCGAGC
>JAUWQU010000719.1 GCA_030610965.1 Phycisphaerae bacterium | reverse complement strand
GTCAACGCTTCGACGACGCCCTCACGGACGTCTCCGCATGACTCGGGGCCGTTGTGGCCCGCTACGCCTTCAACGTGTGACTTTTTCATTCACTGCACCTTGCCGGTTTATCCCGGCGCACAGCACCAAGAACGCAAATCCCAAACGGCAGACCCCTGGCACTTAGTCTTGTTTGGAATCTGATGTTTGTGGTTTGGTCCTTGTTTGGACCTTGATGCTTGTGATTTGGAGTTTGTGAGACGCACTATTCAAGTATTCCTGCATGTGGATTAGTACTCTGGCGGGCTACTGATTCGCGGCGATTACACCTTCGACCGGGCTGGAGGCCGTGGCGTATAGCTTGCGCGGGATCCGCCCCGCCCGGCGAGCCAAGTAGCCGGCCTCGAGGGCCAGACGCATCGCGCGGGCCATCCTGACTGGCTCGGCCGCGCCGGATATGCCGGTGTTCAGCAGAACGCCGTCGGCGCCGATCTCCATCGCGATAGCCACGTCGCTGGCCGTGCCGACGCCCGCGTCGACGATGACGGGATAGTCCGCGTCGGCTTCCTTGAGCTGTTCGAGGATGATACGGATATTCCACGGGTTAAGCACGCCTTGGCCAGAGCCTATCGGGCTGCCGGCCGGCATGACGGCGTCGGCGCCGGCGGCCTTTAATCGCTGGGCCATGACGGGATCGTCCGACGTGTAGCACAGAACGGTGAAGCCCTCGGCCTTGAGGACTCCAAGCGCCTCGAGCGAACCGATCGGGTCCGGCAGCAGCGTCTTGCGGTCGCCCAGGACCTCCAGCTTGACCCACGCCGAGCCGGGGTTCTCGAGGCCTTCGAGCAGTTCCCGGCCGAGGCGTGCGGTGCGGATGGCGTCGTCGGCGCTGAAGCACCCGGCCGTGTTGGGCAGCAGCGTGTACTTGTCGGGGTCGAGGAAGTCCAGGATGTTCCGGCCGGACGAATCAATCATCCGCTCTCGCCGCACGGCCACGGTTACGACCTCGCAGCCGGTCTCGGCCAGGGCGTCGCGCATCAGTTCGTACGTGGCGTACTTTCCGGTGCCGACGAACAAGCGGTTGTTGATCTCAAACTTGCCGATACGCAGGGGCTTGTCGTTCATCTTGACGCCTCTCTCTTGATGCTCCGCCGCCGCTCGGCGCGCGGCATCGCGGAAAAAACCAATTCTTACCCAGCCTTGGTATACCCAATGCCGCCGGAGGGTACAACCCGATTCCTCGCCCTTGCCCGCGCGCTCAACCGCCTCCGACCAGCGTGACGATCTCGATCGCGTCGTTGTCGCTGAGTCGCGTCTCGGCGTGCAGGCCGCGGGGCAGAATCTGGCGGTTCAGTTCGATGGCCACCCTCTTGGCGGGCAGCCGACGGGCCTCGATAAGCTCCGCCACCGTCGGCGCCTTCTCAAACTGCTGCCACTGACCATTAATCTGAACCCGCATACTCTGGCTCCGTATCGACCGATGGATTGTGACCGGCACTATTATACTGGCGATGCCACCCGCCAATCAACCCGGCCTGGCCGGCAGGGGCTAAGCTAATTGGTATTATTTTTACGATTCTACGCATTATCGAGTTTTTGTGCTATCGTAAATGCCAAAACTGCCGATAGTAACTATCAGAACGCGTGTGTTGAGAAAAATACTGACCGCACCTACCCCCCGACCCCTTGACACACGCACTCGCGGCCGGCAAGCAATTGCCGGCCGTGTCTTTGCGCTGAAGCGGCGCTCGTGCCGCCCGGCCTCGCATCGCCCGGCCAAAGTAAGCGACTGCCAACATTGAAGTTAAGGCTCCAAGCCCTCCGGCGGCATCTTTGAGCGGCTCTCGATGGGGATGGCTGCGTCGATGGAACGAATGTGGATGTCGTGCTGGGGGAAGGCGATTTCGATACCGGCATTGCGGAAGGCATCGTCGACAGCCATGTGCAGATCGTTTCGGACATCCAGCAGGTACGAAATGGAGCCTACGAACACCCGCAACTCGAAATTGAACGAGTTATCGCCGACCCGGCCAGCCACAGCGGCACCAGTACAGACAACGGATACCAGGCCGTGCGGAAGCGGTAGAGCCAGGCGCCCTTTCGGGAGCCCGGCACGTCGCGGACCATCGGCCGACATTCCATCGAACAGCGCCCAAAAAGTGCTTTCATAAAATCCAAGCCTTCCATAATGCTGGACAAAAAACCTCACTCGGTCGCGTTGTAGAGGAATCGGCCAAGCCGCGAAAGCCTCCGCCCCAGGTCGGCGAATGGCCACAGCGGATGCCAGCCCAATCGCGACAATCCCACACAGTAGGCGGTTTTCTCAGCACGATTTGAGGGGGACTTAGGTTATAAAGATAGGTAACTATGCCAAGTAACCCGACCATTGTGTACAGCCCCGGCGCCCGCATGGGCGAGGCGCCGGTTGAAGGGGCCGACGGAATCATCGCGGCCTTGTCGGCGTCCGACGCGGCTTTCGAGGTCGTGCCGGACATCTGCGAGTTCGCGGCTCGGTGCGACCCGGCCATGCGCCGTTGGGCGACAGCGACGGACCTGCGAATCGCGGGCCTGCCGCACAGGGCTGTCAAGTGGCTCTTCCACGTGGCCGGTCAAACGCTGCCGGAAAGCGCCGAGGTCATGGACCCCAAGACGACGGCCCTCGACGAGGTCGTTCGACGGCTGCTCGCCGACAGCGAGAACGCCGGCCCCGCCGGGAAGCCATGCTGCCAACCCGACGCCGGGCAATCGGCTGAGGGGATGACCGTCGTGCTCTACGAAGGTCCCGGCGCCCGGGCAATGACGCCGCAGCGTCGCGCGGAGATCATAGGCGCGGCCATCGCGGCCGGGTATCGCGTGGTCCGGCCGGCGCGGGGCGACGGACTGCCGGCGGCCGAGGCGTCGGCGGTGGCGGTCGTTGCGACTTCGAAGCCGGG
>JAUWQU010000736.1 GCA_030610965.1 Phycisphaerae bacterium | reverse complement strand
TGGCCACCAGTTTCGCCGCCATTTGCAGCGATTGCCACAGCGCCGGGGCCTGGTCTCGCTGTTCGGCGGAGAGGTATGCGTTGCGGCTGGACATGGCCAGTCCGTCCGCCTCGCGAACCGTCGGGCAGATTTCGATTGCCGGCGGGAAGTTCAGGTCCTCGGCCATCCGACGAAGGATCGTCGCCTGCTGGAAGTCCTTGGCGCCGAAGTACGCCACGTCCGGCTGGACTATGTTAAGCAGCTTCGCCACAACCGTGCAGACGCCCTGGAAGTGCCCGGGCCTTCTTGCGCCGCAGAGGCCCCGGCCGAGGTCGGGCACGTCCACGACGGTCCGGCACGGGCGGGGGTACATCTCCTCGACTTGCGGCAGCAGCACCGCCGATGCGCCGCGGCTCTCGCAGCTGGCCAGGTCTGCCTCCAGTGTGCCGGGGTACCTGGCGAGGTCCTCGGCGGGGCCGAACTGAATCGGGTTTACGAAGATGCTGACGACCACGAACCCGCACCGCCGTCGCGCGGCCTCGATGAGGCTGTAGTGCCCGGCGTGCAGGGCGCCCATGGTCGGGACGAGCCCGACGCACTTGCCGGCGGACCTGGCCTCGGCCACCGCGGCGCGGATTTCCCGGATTGTTCGAGCGATTATCATAGCGCCTGGCGGATCCTCTCGATCAGCTTGGCCCGAGGGCGATGATTGCGGAGGTCGACGTCGTCGCACCGCACCGTCAGCACCGGGCAGTCACAAGCTTCAACGACGCCATTGTATGCCTCCCGCATGGCGGAAAGGAAATCCACGGTCAGGGCCTTCTCGAAGGGCCGGCCGCGAGTGGCGATCCGCTCGATAAGGGCCGCCGGGTCGGCGTCGAGGTAGACCATCGCCGACGGCGGGCGAACCAGTGGGCTGACGCGGGCCAGGAGAGGCTCGTACGCGGCCAGGTCGTCCGGCGAAAGCCGCAGCGACGCGTAGACGAGATCCTGGCAGAAGCCGTAGTCGCTGACGAACGTACCCCTGGCGGGCCAATGGGCCCCTGAGAGCTGGCTCACTCGCGACAGCAGGTAGAACACCTGTGCAGGCAGCCGCATGGCGTCCGGGCCGCAGTACGATTCAGCCAGGAAGGGGTTGCCCTCGTAGTCCTCGCGGATGATCTTGGCGGGCAGTTCCATGGCCAGCAGTTCGGCCAGCGTGGTCTTGCCCGACGCGGGCAGGCCGATGACGCTCAGCAGGGGGGCTTGGGCGCCCGATTCGTCCTGGGCCGCCGGTTCGCCCTGCTCGTCGGACGGCTGGGTCGCGGGCGTAACCAAGCCGCCGCGGACGTCGTCGAGCATCTCGGATACGGTCTTGCCCAGCACCGGGTGGACCGCGCCCGGCGCGATAGCCGAGAGCGGCTCGAGCACGAACGCTCGCTCGTGCATTCGCGGATGCGGGATCGTCAGGTCAGGCGCGTCGTCGATGACCAGTTCGCCCATCAGCAGGATGTCCAGGTCGCACGTGCGCGGGCCCCATCGCTCTTCGCGCGAGCGGTCGCGGCCCAAATGTCGCTCGACCTCCTGAAGGACATCGAGGAGTTGACGTGGAGAAAGCTCGACCGCCACCTCGACGGCGGCGTTGAAGTACACCGGCTGATCGTCCGGCCCGCCGACTGGCTCGGTTTGAATGAACTGCGAGAGCCTCCGCACGGCGATTCCCTCGACCTCGCTGAGGCGTATGACGGCCTGCATCAGCGCGTCGCCCCGCTGGCCGAGGTTGCTGCCCATCCCGATGTATGCCAGCACGCTTTCCATAGGCGAAGAAGGTAAGCCCCCCGCCGCGAAACGTCCAACTGTTTTACCGGCGGATCAGGCCTAGCAGTCCGTTTAGAAATGGATCTCGTCGCGAGAGCGAGCCGGGATTTCGAGCATCAAGGAAGAAACCGCAGGCAAAGCCTTAGCTTTGTTGAGGATTTCTGACGCAGACGCGCAGGAATCCAGGCCGCTCGCAGCAGAGATAGCTTTCTAAACGGGCTGCTAGACAGCGATTACCGCCTGGGGCCACCGAGCTTTACGTCCAGTTCGCGTGTCTTGCCCTCGCGCCGGATGGTGGCTTTCACGGACTGGCCCGGCTTGGCTTTGCGAGGTGGCCCAACAGCGACGAGAGGTCCTTCACGTCCTTGCCGTCCCACTTGATGATTACGTCGCCCTCGGCAAAGCCGGCGTAGCTGTCGTATTTCTTTCCGGCGTAGGCGATGCTGTATCCGGCGAACACTGCGGAGCCCTCGAACGCACCGCTGGCCGAGAGCTCCATGATCGTCGCCAGCCAAGCTCGTCGCCGGGGTAACGTCAGGTTCATCCCGTCAATCTTCATCCATCCGCAAGAAAGGGAACTGTCCTTTTTGACTAGTCGGCGTCGAGGTAGCCCTTTTCGACCGCGTCGCGAATGAGCGACTCGGCGTAGGCCCACAGGCGCGGCGAGCCGTCGGCGATGTGGCGATTTCGCTGGATGACCCGGCTCATCTTTACTCCGTGCTCGCGCCACGAGAAGCCTTCGGTGGAATAGTTGTGCATAAGCGGCTGGAGGCGGTCGAGAGCGGCTGCGAACTTTGCCTCGGGGGTCTGGCGCGCCTCGAACTCATCCCACAGGGCCCTGGCCTCGGCGGCCTGGTCAGCGGGCAGGATGGTGAAGATACGGTCCGCGGCCCGGGTTTCTCGCAGGTGCTGCTCAGCCTGGCCGGCATCATCGTAGACGAACCTGTCGCCGGCGTCGATCTCGACCACGTCGTGCAGCAGCACCATTCTCACGACCCTTGCGACGTCGACAGGCTCGGCGGCGTACTCGGCCAGCATCGCCGCCATCACGCCGAGG